>JBDSMV010000081.1:0-6005 GCA_039915715.1 Rubrivivax sp.
GCAATGGCTGACGATGAACGACGCCGTCAAGCACTGCACCGAAGGCATCGGCATTTGGGAATGGGCCAGCAACGACGGTGACGACGCACCCGATGTCGTGATGGCCTGCTGCGGTGACGTGCCGACGTTGGAAACGCTGGCCGCCGTGTCGATCCTGCGCGAGCACCTGCCCGAACTGAAGATCCGCGTCGTCAACGTCGTCGACCTGATGCGGCTGCAACCGCAGAGCGAGCACCCGCACGGCCTGGACGATGCCGCTTTCGACGCGTTGTTCACGAAGGACAAGCCGGTCATCTTCGCATTCCACGCCTACCCCTGGCTGATCCACCGACTGACTTACCGGCGCCGCAACCACGCCAATATCCACGTGCGCGGCTACAAGGAGGAGGGCACGATCACGACGGCGTTCGACATGACGGTGCTGAACGATCTCGACCGTTTCCACCTCGCGATGGCTGCGGTCGACCGACTGCCGCAGACGGGCGACAAGGGCTTGGCACTGAAGCGGCGGCTCAACGACAAGCTTTTCGAACACCAGCGGTACATCCGACAGCACGGGCAGGACATGCCGGAGATCCGGAACTGGCGCTGGGGCACTTCGACATGAACGCATAGGCCCATGCGCCGCTGGGCTCGGCGGCGTGGGCATGCTGGTGTTCGTCGTCGGCATCGGCGATCCAGTTTCTTCAGCCGATGAAGTTGCCGAGGCTGCCCTTATTGACGCAACTCAACGAGCCACTTGCGATACTTGGTGCGACGGCATCGAAGTCGGTGTCAACTGCATCAGGCTTTCGTCAGGAGAGGCGAAGCGGTGGTCGGCCGGCACCGGCCGTGCAGGAGCAACGGGATTGCGCAAAACACGACCGTACCCACCAGAACCAGGCCGACATAAAGCGCGGGCGAACCGATCGGAAGCTGATCGGGTGGAAAAAACGCCACCAGGAAGCTGAAGAGCACGCCCGCAAAACCCACCCCCGCGGTGATCCACATGCCGAGGTCGCCACCGGGCACCTTGAACGGACGCGCAAGCGGTGCCCGTGAGTAGCGCAGCTTGATCGCGGCGGCATACATGAACATGTACGCGATCAGATAAAGCGCGATGGTCATGGCCGACAACAGGAAGAACACGACCGAGACGTTCTCGATCAAGAAATAGATCGACGACATCAGCGTCACGACGACGCCTTGCGCCAGCAGGATGTGCTTGGGCATGCCGCGGCCGTTGGTCACCTGCAGAACGCGGGGCAGAGCGCCGTCTTCGGCGGTTGCGAGCAGCCCCTTCGACGGGCTGCCGAGCCAGGCGAAGATGCCGCTGACCGCGCCCAGCCCGACCAGCAAGGACAACGCCTGGACCAGCCAGCCCATGTGCCAGACATCCGTGATGACTGCTCCAAAGGTGTCGAAGACGCCCGACTGCAACGAGATCTTGTCGTGCGGCAGGATCGCTGCGATTGGGATCGCGCCGAGCGTGAAGACGAACAGAGCGACCGCTGCACCGATGCCGATCGCGAGCGGATAGTCCCGGCCCGGCCTGCCCATCTGCACGACGTGCACTGCCTGCACCTCAACGCCAGCGAACAGCAGGACGATGCCGGCCAGGAAGGCAACCTCGCTGAGGCCATGGATCGACGGCCAGAACGTCGCGCGGCCTTCGTTCGAAACGGCTGGATCGGTCAAGTGCTGCCAACCGATGGGGTGCCCCGTTGCTACCCAGTAGCCGAGCAGGACGAGAAGAAACAGCCCCGGGACGATCGTTCCAGCGATGAAAGTCCAGTTTGCGAATCTGGCGAAGACCTGCACGCCACGCAGCACAACCGCTGTCGCGACCCAAAAGACCACGATGCAAAAAGCGCCGACGAAGGCACCGTTCTTTGCGAGGTCGGGGCGCCCGATCGTGTAGGCCAGCGCGGCCGCGCCGAACGTCAGACCGACCGGGAACCAGACCACGTTCTGGACCCACTGCAGCCAGATCGCGAGAAATCCCCACCGCTTGCCGAACGCTTCGCTGACCCACGCATAGATGCCGCCTTTCCGGTCGGCGAATGCAGCGCCGAGTTCGGCTGATACGAGCGACGCCGGGACGAGATAGAAGACGACCGTGAACGCCAGATAGGCAAACATCGTCATTTCTTCCTTGGCGAGCAAAGGCAGCCCGCGCAGGCTGGTGACGATCGCCGCCGCGGTCATGAGACCGACCGACGCGGTGCTCAGATAGGTGCGGTTCTTGGTCGCTTTCATGGGAACCGTCCTCCGTTGATGCATGTTGCCGAGGTGTCGCTCAGGCGGGCCGCGGCTTCATCAACGCGCCGTCACGGGCGAGGGTCATGCCTTGGTCGTTACCTTGCGACACGCACACCGGGTGTGCGCAGTCGGTCGATGGCGCGCACCACGTCCTCACTCAGCTTGTGGGTCAACATGCTTGCGTCTGCTGACCGGCTGAATGAGCGATGGCCTCAGGACAAGATCATCGAGAAATAGCCGCCGATGAGCGCCAGAACGGTCGTTAATGCGTAGCTCACCGGATAGGGAACGGCGGCGACGGAACTGCCCGATTCCTCCATGATCGCGTTCAGGCCCGGTGTGCTGTTGCGCGCGCCCGTGGTGGCACCGTCGGAGATGATCGAGTTGAGGCCAAAGAACTTGATCCCCACCCAGAAGGCGATTAATGGTGGCACCAATGCGCCAGCAATGCCGATCAGCGCAAGCCACAGGATCGTGTTGCCGCCAAGGGCGGATATGACCTTGGGGCCGACGTTGGCGGACAGCACCGCCACAAAGGCATTCAGGCCAAAATCCTGAAGAAAGCTGCGGGCGCCCTCATGTACGGGACCGCCGAAGTCGGGGTTGCGACTGCGAAAATAGCTGACACCCACGCCCGCCATGATGACGCCGGCCGATGTCCCGAGCGCGAAGGGGATGCCCGAAATCGTGACCGTGACGATCCCCACCAGATAGCCCACGAGCATGGCGAGTGCGAGGTAGAGGACCTCGGACTTCATGGTCGGCAGGATGACGTGGCCGCCCAGTCGTTTCGCCGCCTTGCGGACCGCCACGTCGGGTCCGGTCAGGCGCAGTACATCGCCAAAGCGGACATCGCTTTTTGGGCCGAGCGGCAGTTCGGTGCCGCCACGAAACAGGGCCTGCACCGTAACGCCGCCCGGCATGACCCGATCGAGTTCCGCCAGACTTTTGCCCGAATGCTCGTGCGCGCCAACATGCACGTCAGCCACCTCCAACGGCACGTTTCGCGCCAGAGGGTCGTCGGATTCCGGGCCGATCAGTTCGCCATCTTTCAGGATGAGGCCATGCACATCGGCGCGCAGTGTGACGACGTCATGCTTCTGGATGGTCGCGTCCCCCTTCAGGTCCAGAACGGCGCCGTCGCGGACCACGCGAAGGATGGGCGCCTCGGGATAGTCTGTGGCCAGCTGAGATACGGTCCGGCCGATGAAGCCGTCGTGGGTGACGGCAAAGGCGCGCAAGTCGTAAGGCGAAAAGCCCATGACCAAGGCGCTTGGCGCGCCGGGAACGGGATGCGTCGCCCCGCCGCTGAACGCCGCCTCGGCCAGCTTCGCATCGGCCTTGGCGTCGCGGCCGAAGATGCGCGGCAGGTAGCGGATCAGCAGGATGATGCCGACCGTGGAAAGGACGTAGCTGATCGCATAAGCCGCCGCCATGTTGGCACCCACTTGCTCGACGGTCATGCCGGCAGGCGGCACGTATGCCCCGCTGGCCAGCGCCCCTTGACCGACCCCCAGGATCGCCGTGATGGTGTAGCTTCCTGAGATCAGCCCGGTCGCGTAGCCCGGTGCGAGCCCGGCCAGCTTGGCGCCGAAATAGCAGATGACCCAGTTCAGGCTCCAGACGATCAGCCCGATTCCTACGAAGGCCAGACCACCTTTTCGCAGACCCGAGAAAAATTGCGGTCCCACCTTCAGCCCGAGTGCATACATGAAGAGCAGCAGCATGAACGACGACAGGATGCCCGGGATAGCGTAGGTGATGCCGTAAGCAGCCTGCGCAATCATCGAGAGCACGACGCCGACCAGCAGCGTGCCCGCAGTCGAGCCGAGCGAAATGGTCTTGAAGCTGAACTTTCCGATCAGCGTGCCCAGCGCAAGTGCGAGCAGGACGAACGCGATGGGCTGGTTGCCCAGAAGCTGAAAAAAGCCGTGCACCCCGGCCTCGGTCGCGGGCCGGATGGTGTCAAACACTTGCCTGACCACGCCGTTGGGTACGGGTGCCGCATTGCCCTGCGCGGCTGCCGGTCCGCCGATGAGCAGGAGCGGCAGGCAAGCGCCGAAGACAGGCTTCAGCTTGGTCCTTCCGCCGTTCGCACAGTTACCCATGGTGGAAGCCTGCCTTCGCGGTGGAGTTCAGGACCGGGTTCTTCGCCAGGTGCTCAATCGCACGTTTGATGTCATCCAGCAGAAGCCGCGCCAGATCCCGACTGACCCCGTGACGAATCAGGATGCGCTGGACTACGGTGTCCTTGCGGTTCAATGGCAGGGGATAGGACGCGATCTGCCAACCCCGCATCCGCACTCTCTCGGACAGGTCGTAGAGGGTAAAGCCGTGATCGGCGTCGGTCAGGCGGTAGGCGACGGCGGGCAGGCCACCATGGCCGTCGTAGACCATCTCGAAGGGTTCGAGCTTTGCCAGTTCGGCGCCCAGCCACTGTGCCGTATCGGAACAAGCTTGCTGAACGGCCGTGTAGCCTTCCCGCCCGAGCCGCAGGAAGTTGTAGTACTGCGCGATGATCTCGCCGCCGGGGCGGGAGAAGTTCAGCGCGAAGGTCGGCATATTGCCGCCGAGGTAATCGACATAGAAGATCAACTCTTCAGGCAGGTCTTGCTTCGATGCCCAGATCACCCAGCCCACCCCAAGTGGGGCGAGGCCGTATTTGTGCCCCGACGCATTGATCGACCGAACCCGCTCGATCTGGAAATCCCAGACCAGATCGCGCTGGATGAACGGTGCGATGAACCCGCCGGAAGCTGCATCCACATGGATCGGAATGTCGAGCCCGAGGTCGAGCTGCATGGCATCCAGCTCATGCGCCAGCGCCGCGACGGGCTCGTAGATGCCGGTGAACGTGACGCCCAGCGTCGCCACGACGCCGATCGTGTTCTCGTCGCAGTATTTGCGCAGGTCTTGGGGCGTGAGCCCGAGCGCATCACCTTCCAGTGGCACCTCGCGGATCTCGACGTCGAAATACCGCGCGAACTTGTGCCAGCAGATCTGCACTGGGCCAGTCACGATGTTGGGCTTGCTGGCATCCTTGCCTTCGGCTTCCCGGCGTTTGCGCCACGCCCATTTGAAGGCAAGACCGCCGAGCATCGCCGCCTCACTGGAACCGGTGGTTGAGCAGCCCACCGTCTGCCATGATTTCTGCGCATGCCAAAGGTCAGCCAGGATGTGGACGCATCGGTTTTCCAACTCGGCCGTCTGGGGGTACTCGTCCTTGTCGATCATGTTCTTGTCGACCGCATCCGCCATCAACTGCTTGACCTCGTCCTCTATCCAGGTCGTGCAGAAGGTTGCGAGGTTCTGCCGGGCGTTGCCGTCCAGCAGCAGCTCGTCGCGTATCAGCGCGTAAGCAGCGCGCGGTTCGGTACGTCCTTTGGGCAGTCGGTATTTCGGCAGGCTATCCTGTGACGCCTTGGTTGCGTAAATGTCCAGTAGGCTGGACTGGTCGCTCAGGTCAATGTGATGGATAGGCATAGTCGTGGTGGTTTTGTTGGCTTCGCGGCGCCGACTCTGCGCGGAAGGATGCGGTCCGTCTGTCTGCCAGCGCACAGAGCGGGCGAGCAAGCGGGTTTCAACACGCGTGGGCGCTTCGGCCCGTGCGACTGGGGAAACGGCGTTGGGTGGCCTCCGCCGGGCCTCAGAGCCTTGGGTGGCTCGCGCGCCGATTCACTGCGCTGCTGCTTGCTCCAGCCCGTAGATGGCGGCACCAAGCAGGGCTGCGTTGACCGTGATCACATGCACCGGCACCGCGGCGA
>JBDSMV010000097.1:0-6784 GCA_039915715.1 Rubrivivax sp.
GAAAATGGCGTGAGCCACCAACGCCAGTGCCACCTGACCGACTACACACTGAGCAGCGTCGGACCCGCCGACCCCCAGTGGAACGACAAGCAGCCTACCGTGTCTTCGACTGTGGTGTTCACCGTGCAGCCGGTGGGGTGGGTCGGTGACTGGCACGAGAACCCGGCACCGCAATGGATCGTGCCGCTGTCGGGGCGTTGGTATGTCGAGTCGATGGACGGCCAGCGTGTCGAGTTGGGTCCGGGCGAACTGTCGTTCGGCCAGGATCAAGGGTGCAGCACCGATGCCGATGGCCGCACCGGCCACCGGTCGGGCACGGTGGGCGACGAGCCCGCGCACCTGATGATCGTGCAGATGCATGGCGATCTGGGTGCGGCCGCGGCCCACGGCGCCTGCCTCTTCAGCTGATCGCGGTGCGGTCGTTGGTGGATGCCGCACCACCGGGCGAAAAGCCGAGCATCGACACCGTCGACCCGCGCTTCGCCGCGTTCGTGCCCGGCAATGCGTTGCTCGAGCCGCTGCTGCAGGGTGCGCGCTGGCTCGACGGTCCGGTCTGGTTCGCCGACCACCGCCTGCTGCTGGTCAGCGACATCCCGAACGACCGCATCCTGCGCATGACCGAAGCCGGCGAGGTTTCGGTGTTCCGGCAGCCGGCCGCTTTTGCCAACGGACACGCCCGCGACCGCGAAGGCCGGCTGGTGGGCTGCTCGCACGGCGGACGCTGCATCCAGCGCACGAGGTTCGACGGCAAGGTCGAAACGCTCGTCGATGCCTACCGTGGCAAGCGCCTGAATGCGCCCAACGATGTGGTCGTCAAGAGCGACGGCAG
The DNA here is from genome assembly GCA_039915715.1 of Rubrivivax sp. Classification (GTDB taxonomy): domain Bacteria; phylum Pseudomonadota; class Gammaproteobacteria; order Burkholderiales; family Burkholderiaceae_C; genus Rubrivivax. The sequence continues at coordinate 830 of JBDSMV010000097.1, forward strand.
CATCTGGTTCACCGATCCGCACTGCGGCATCGAAACCGACTACGAAGGCACGAAGCAGGCGCCCGAACTGCCGCCGTCGGTCTACTGCTTCGACCCGGCTACCGGCACGTTGCACGGCGTGGCCGACGACTTCGATGGTCCCAACGGGCTCGCTTTCTCACCCGACGAAGGGCTGCTGTACGTGGCCGAGAGCGGCACCCAGTTCGCACCCGAACCGAAGCGCCACATCCGCGTGTTGGATGTCTCGGACGACGGGCGCAGCCTGTGGCGTGCGCGCGTCTTCCACACCGTCTCGCCGGGTTATGCCGACGGCTTTCGTTGCGATCAGCAGGGCAACCTGTGGAGCAGCGCCGGCGACGGGGTGCATTGCATTGCCCCCAGCGGCGATCTGCTGGGCCGCATCTACACGCCGCATGCGGTGTCGAACCTGTGCTTCGGCGGGCGCCTGATGAGTCGGCTGTTCCTGTGCTGCGGCTCGACGCTCTATGCCATGAGCATCAACCAGCGCGCAGCGACCTGGCCATGAACGACGACCGCTTGTCCGATCTGCGCGTGCTCAGATTTGCCGGCTTCCGCCGCACCGTGCGGTCGCTGGCACGTTCGACGGACTTCTATCGCGGTGCGCTTGGTTTCGTGGACGATGGCGCGGTGTTGCGGCTGGGTGCCGAGTGCATCGAGCTGTTCGAGCAGGCCGACGCAGTGCCGATCTCGATCGCGCCGCCGGGCCTTGTCGACACCGGCTTTCAGCACATCGCCATCGTCACCAGCAACATGACCGCGGCGCTGCAGCGGCTGGCGGCCTTCGAGTTCGGCGCCATCACGAAAGGCGGCGCGGTGACGCTGCCAGCGTCGTCGGGCGGGGTCACGGCCTTCAAGTTCCGCGACCCCGACGGGCATCCGCTGGAGTTGCTGCAGTTTCCGCCCGGCGGCGGCGACGCGCGGTGGCAGCAGGGTTGCGAAACCGGTGCGGAGCCGAACCTCGGCATCGACCATTCGGCAATCGCTGTCGCCGATGTCGAGCGCAGCATCCGCTTCTACGAAGACCGGCTCGGCTTCTCGGTGGCGGCGCGCCAGGTCAACCAGGGAGCAGAGCAGGACCGACTCGACGGGCTCGACGACACCCGGGTCGAAGTCGTGGCGTTGGAGCCGGGCGTCTCGAAGACTCCGCACCTGGAACTGCTGGGCTACCGGGCGCCACGCCCGCAGATCGCGTCGCCGGGCAGCACCGACAGCAAAGTGGAAGACCGCTTCGGCGACTGCATCGTCTGGTCGGTGCACGCCGTGCCCGTTGGCGGGTCCGTTTGGATGACGCAAGACCCGGACGGCCATCGACACCTGCTGCGCCCCGACCCGCGAGCCCGCTGACCCGAGACACACCAGACACCGGCCCGCACGTGCAGCCGGGTCTGCAGAGCGTACTGCTCAGGTCGCAGTCGAGGATCCAGGGCGCGCTGCAGGCGGCAGGCGCAGGCTCGAAAGCGCGATCCACGACAGCACGCAAAGTGCCGCCGAAAACCACAACGCACGCGCGCCGAAGTCGGCCAGCGCCACCCCGAACAGCCACGGCGCCAGCCCCTGCAGCAGCCGCCCCGGCATCACGAGCCAGCCCTGCCGCGCGCCGTATCCTGCCGCCCCCCACAGCTGCAGCGGCAACGTGCCCTTGACGATCGTCAACACACCGTTGCCGGCGCCATGCAGAACTGCAAACGGCAGCGCCGCCGCAGCCCCCAGCCCCAGCAGCAGCGCCACCCCCAGCGGGTGCGCGAGCATCGCCACCTGCGCAACCCGCAACGGCGACAAGCGCTGCAACAAGCCCAGGTCCAGCAGACGCCCGGCCACTTGCGACGGACCTACCACGGCAGCCACCGTCACAGCGGCGGCGAGCGTCACCCCGCTGGCCAGCAAAACCCCCGGCAGGTGAGCGGCCATCGCGGTGGTGACAAACCAGTGCAGCGAGAACGCCAGCGACAACAGCAGCAGCGCATGGCGCGGCGGCGACGCCAATGGCGGCTCGGCCATCGACGCCGCTTCGGTTGCGGCGGTCGAGGCACGAATTGCGACCGGCGCATGCGCAGTCGGGGACGGAGGCACGGCTGCAACCCCTGCCCCGGTCCGCAACACGGTCCGCGGCAGGCGCGCATGCAGCGGCAACCCCACCACCACGTGCAACACCGCCCAGCCCACACAAGCGCTGCGCCAGCCGACCTGCGACAGCATCAGCGCCGACAGCGACCACCCGAGGGTGCTGGCGAAGCCGCCCAGCAGCGTAATGCCGGTGATGCCGGCGCGCGATGCCGTGCCGTGGATGCGCACCAGAGTCGCAAACGCCGCTTCGTACAGGCCCCCGCCCATGGCCACCCCCAGCACCAGCCACCCCAGCGCCAGCGCCCACGGTGCCGGGGCTACCGCCAGCATCAGCAGTCCGGTTGCAAAGGCCCCGTTCGCCGCCATCAGCACCACGCGGCCCCCGTGTCGGTCGATGGCGCGCCCGGCCAGCGGACCCATCAACCCGGAGACGAACAGCGCCACCGAGAACATCGCAAACACATCCGAGGTCGCGAGGCCGAACGAACTCGCCATCGGCGCCGCGAGGATGGCCGGCATGTAGAAGGCCGACGCCCAGGCCAGCAACTGTGCGCAGCCGAGTCTGGCTGCACTGCCCAGCACAGTGGCGGTGCGCGGTGTCACTGGCAGGGTGCGGCGGCTGGATTCACGCGGGGGAGCGGTTGGTCGAGCGGTCGGTTCGGGGGCTCGCAGTGTCGCATCGCCCTCGGGTCAACCCCCCGGTGGCTGCCGTCCCGCGGTCTACCATCGACATCGACACCGCAGCGCCGAAGGATTTTCATGATCAACGAAGACATCGCCCAGCGCCTGGACCTGCCCAAACGGGCGATCGCGCTGGTGCTGGCGGGGGGGCGCGGCAGCCGCCTGCACAACCTGACCGACAAGCGCGCCAAACCGGCGGTGTACTTCGGCGGCAAGTTCCGCATCATCGATTTCGCACTCTCCAACTGCCTGAATTCGGGCATCCGCCGCATCGGCGTCATCACCCAGTACAAGAGCCACAGCCTGCTGCGCCACCTGCAGCGCGGCTGGGCTTTCTTGAAGAGCGAGATGAACGAGTTCGTCGATCTGTTGCCGGCACAGCAGCGCATGGACGACGAGACCTGGTACCGCGGCACCGCCGACGCCGTATCCCAGAACCAGGACATCCTGGACGGCTATGACGCCGAATACATCGTGGTGCTGGGAGGCGACCACATCTACAAGATGAACTACGCCCTGATGCTGGCCGACCACGTGGCCAAGGGGCGCGAATGCACGGTGGCCTGCGTGGAAGTGCCGCGCATGGAAGCCACCGCCTTCGGGGTGTTGCATGTGGACGAGAACTACCTCGTCACCGACTGGGTCGAGAAACCCGCCGACCCGCCCAGCGTGCCGGGCCGCCCCGACGTGGCGTTGGCCAGCATGGGTCTGTACATCTTCAATGCCAAGTATCTGTACGAGGAACTGGCGCGCGACATGGCCGACCCCGACTCCAAGCACGACTTTGGCATCGACATCCTGCCGCGCGCGGTCAGGCAGGGCAAGGTGGCGGCGCACCCCTTCGAGCTCTCGTGCGTGGGCAGCAAGCCCGGGCAGCCGGCCTACTGGCGCGATGTCGGCACCATCGACTCGTACTGGGACGCCAACATCGACCTCACAGCCACCGAGCCGCTGCTGAATTTGTACGACACGCGCTGGCCGATCTGGACCTACCAGGCGCAGCTGGCGCCGGCCAAGTTCGTTCACAACCAGGACGACCGGCGCGGCATGGCGGTCGAATCGCTGGTTTCCGGCGGCAGCATCATCAGCGGGCATGTGCTGCGATCGGTGCTGTTCTCAGGCGTCCGGGTGCATTCGTATGCCCATGTCGAATGGTCGGTGCTGCTGCCCGAAGTGGTGGTGGGGCGCCACGTGCGGTTGCGCCGCGTGGTCATCGACCGCGGCTGCATCATCCCCGACGGCATGGTGATCGGTGAGGATGCGGCCGAAGACGCGCGCCGCTTCTTTCGCACCGACAGCGGCATCACACTGGTGACGCCGGACATGCTGGCGGCAGCGGCCGCGGGCTGACGCAGGCGCATGAGCATTCTGACCCTGCCCACCGAACCGATCGCCGGCCAGAAGCCCGGCACCTCGGGACTGCGCAAGAAGGTGGCGGTGTTCCGCGAGCCGGGCTACCTCGAAAACTTCGTGCAGTCGATCTTCGACAGTCTGGCCGTGCCACAGGCCGATCCCGCGCCGGGCCACCCCAGGCAGGCTCGCGCCCCCTCGGGCGGCAGCGAACCCCGTGAGCGTGGGGGCACGTTGGTCATTGGCGGCGACGGCCGCTTCTTCAACGACAGCGCCATCCAGACCATCATCCGCATGGCAGTGGCGAATGGATTCACCCGGCTGTTGGTGGGGCAGCGCGGCATCCTGTCGACACCGGCGGCCAGCGCGGTGATCCGCGGGCGCGGCGCCTTCGGCGGCATCGTGCTGTCGGCCAGCCACAACCCCGGGGGACCCGACGGCGACTTCGGCATCAAATACAACGCCAGCAACGGCGGGCCGGCGCCCGAAGCGCTGACCGATGCGATCTACCGCCACACCCAGACGCTGCAACGCTATCGAACGCTGGACACGCCCGACCTGGACCTGTCGACGGTCGGCACGCAGCCGCTCGAAGGTGCCACGGTCGAAGTCATCGATCCGGTGGCCGACCACCTGGACCTGCTGGCCACGCTTTTCGACTTCGACGCCATCGCCGCGCTGCTGGCGCGCCCGGACTTTCGCATGCGCTTCGACGCCATGCATGCCGTGACCGGGCCTTACGCCCACCAGCTGTTCGAGCAGCGCCTGCAGGCACCCGCCGGCACGGTCATGAACGGCACGCCGCTGCCCGACTTCGGCGGCGGCCACCCCGACCCCAATCCGGTCTACGCCGCCGACCTGGTGGCCGCCGCCAGTGGGCCCGATGGAGTGGACTTCGGCGCCGCCAGCGATGGCGACGGTGACCGCAACATGATCGTCGGCCGCGATTTCATCGTCACCCCCAGCGACAGCCTGGCGGTGATGGCGGCCAACGCCAGGCTGGTGCCTGCTTATCGCGACGGACTCGTGGGCGTGGCACGGTCGATGCCCACCAGCGCCGCCCTCGACCGGGTGGCCGCCGCGCTCGGCATTCCGTGCTTCGAGACCCCCACCGGCTGGAAGTATTTCGGCAACCTGCTGGACGCCGGCCGCATCACGATCTGCGGCGAAGAAAGCGCCGGCACCGGCAGCACCCACGTGCGCGAGAAAGACGGCCTGTGGGCGGTGCTGTTCTGGCTCAGCATCCTGGCGGTGCGCGGCGAGTCGGTGGAGGCTGTCGTGCGCGACCACTGGCGCCGCTTCGGCCGCAACGTCTACTCGCGCCACGACTGGGAAGGCATCGACAGCGCGGTGGCTGCTAGCCTGATAAATGAGCTGACCGCATCATTGCGGTCGCTGCCCGGCACCGCCCTGGCCGGCAGCACCGTCACCTCGGCCGACGAGTTCGGCTACACCGACCCGGTCGACGGATCGGTCAGCAGCCACCAGGGCATTCGGGTGGCGCTGCAGGACGGCTCACGCATCGTCTTCCGGCTGTCGGGCACGGGCACCGAAGGCGCGACGTTGCGCGTCTACCTGGAACGCAACGAGCCCGATGCCGCCCGGCAGTCGGTGCCGACCCAGCAGGCATTGGCAGGCCTGATCGAAGCCGCCGACCAACTGGCCGGCATCCGCAAGCGCACCGGGCGCCGCGCACCCACGGTCGTTACCTGAGGCCGGCGAGCGACCCCGCCATGTGCCTGGCTGCCTGGTCGATCGCGCAGAGCGCGCGCTTCCCGTGCGCGATCTTCGGCCCCCCGCACAGTGGCAATGACGCGGCTGCCCGATGCGAGCAAGTGC
>JBDSMV010000139.1:0-11253 GCA_039915715.1 Rubrivivax sp.
TGTTGAGCGCGGCCAGCACCGCGATGCGCTCGCGAGCCCGCACCTTTCCCGATTCACGGATGGTGCTCATTTCGCGGTCGACGGCAGCCACCGAGGCGGCCAGCAGCGCTTCCCCGCCTTCGGGACACCCCAACATGTAGGCCTGGCCCAGGATCAAGACTTCGACCTGCTTCATCGCAGATTCCCGACTGCCGGCGCATCGGCACTGTCGTCGCCGTCGGGCGGCAGGCGCACCAGCAATGCGTCGATGCGGGCCCGGGCGGCGGCCAACCGCTGGCGCAGGCCGTCGCGTTCGGCCGCCACCGCGGACAGTTGCTGTTGCAGCAGCAGCTGCGTGCGCTTCAGTTCGTTGTGGCGCAGCACCAGACGGTCCACACGTTCGACCAGATCTTCGAGTTTGGCCATTCAGATGGTCTCCCCTGCCGGCATTGTAGAAGTGCCGAAATCGCACCAGCGCCGCACGGCGCACACCTCGCAACGCGGCTTGCGTGCCACGCAGACATAGCGACCGTGCAGGACCAACCAGTGGTGGGCGTCGACCCGGTAGGGCTCGGGCACGCGCTGCATCAGCCCGGCTTCGACTTCGGCCGGGTTGCGCCCCGGTGCCAGACCGGTGCGGTTGGCGACCCGGAAGACATGGGTGTCGACCGCCATCGTCGCTTCGCCGAAGGCCACGTTCAGCACCACGTTGGCGGTCTTGCGGCCGACACCGGGAAGGGCTTGCAGCGCGGATCGGTCATGCGGCACCTCGCCGCCATGGCGCTCGAGCAGGATGCGGCAGGTCTGCAGCAGGTTGGACGCCTTGGTTCGGAAAAGGCCGATGCTGCGGATCTGCGAGGTGACTGCTTCCAGCCCCAGATCGAGCATCGGCTGCGGCGAGGGCGCGATCGCGAACAACCGGCGTGTCGCCTTGTTGACCGACGCGTCGGTGGCCTGCGCCGACAGCAGCACCGCGGCCAGCAACTCGAACACGCTGGTGTAGACCAGTTCGCTCTGCGGCTGCGGGTTGGCCGCGGCCAGGGTCGCAAAGAACGGGGCGATCGACTCGGTCTTCAATCGGTGCTGCCCGGATCGGAATCACCGTCGACGTTCGTGCGCCCGGCCCGCCGCAGGCCGGCTTCGATCACCGCGCGCTTGGCAGCGAGCACCTGCGGGTCGGTGATGGTGCTGTGGCTGGCCAGATCGGCGAGCTTGGCCTGAGCCCGCGCAGCCAGGCGGGCGTCGTTCTCGCGCTGCTCGCGCGCCAGGCGCTGCCCGCGAGCGGTGTGCCGCTCACCCGCGATGTGGGCTTCGGCCGCGCTCCAGGCTTGCCAGCCGCTGCGGGTGCCGCTGACGGGCTCCATCGAGATGCAGTCCACCGGGCACACCGGCACGCACAACTCGCAGCCGGTGCACAGCGCGTCGATCACGGTGTGCATGCGCTTGGGCGCGCCGACGATGCAGTCGACCGGGCAGGCCTTGATGCACAGCGTGCAGCCGATGCACCATGCTTCGTCGATCAACGCCAGGGCGCGCGGCCCTTCGTGGCCGCGTTCGGCATCCAGCGGGCGCGTTGGCCGGCCAGTCAGCAGCGAAAGCCTGGTGATGCCCTCTGCACCACCGGGCGGGCAGCGGTTGATGTCGGCCGACCCGTCGGCAATGGCCTCGGCATACCCTCGGCAATCCGGGTAGCCGCAGCGTGTGCACTGGGTCTGCGGCAAAGCCGCGTCGATGCGGTCGGCCAACGCTCCGATGGCAGCATCAGGCGCTGCCTTGCGCTCAGGGGCGTCGTCGGGAGCGCGGTCGAACGCGTCTTTGGCCTGCGTCACGCAGCCGATTATCGGGCGCGGATCTGCCTCGTCGTGGTCTTCGGCGGGGACTTCGGCGGCGTCGACTCCGCAGAAGCGGTGGCCACCAGTTTCAAGTCCGGCTTGTTGAAGCGGGCGATGAAGTCGCGCACCTCGGGATAGATCGTTTCGCGCCAACGCCGGCCCGAGAAGATGCCGTAGTGCCCGGCTCCCATCGCTTCGTAGTGGAACTGGCGGTTGTCGGGGATGCCAGTGCACAGGCCGTGCGCGGCCTGGGTCTGCCCGGACCCGGAAATGTCGTCCAGCTCGCCTTCGACCGTCAGCAGCGCGGACTGCGTGATGTCCTGCGGTCGCACCGGCTCGCCATCGACCACCCACGTGCCGTTGACCAGCGCAAAGTCCTGAAACACGATCCGGATGGTGTCCAGGTAGTACTCGGCTGGCATGTCGAGCACCGCGTTGTATTCGTCATAGAACTGGCGGTGAAATTCGACGCTGCCGTCGTCGCCGCGCACCAAGTCACGGAAGTAGTCCCAGTGGCTCGAAGCATGGTGGTTCGGGTTCATCGCCACAAAGCCGGCATGCTGCATAAAGCCAGGGTAGACCGGGCGGCCTGCGCCGGGATAGTTGGCCGGCACCTTGAAGATGACGTTGCTCTCGAACCAGTTGTAGCTGTTGTCCACCGCCAACTCGTTAACTGCGGTTGGGCTCTCGCGGGCATCGATCGGGCCGCCCATCATCACCATCGACCGTGGCGTCGGTTCGCCGCGGCTGGCCATCAGCGACACCGCGGCCAGCACCGGCACGGTCGGCTGACAAACAGAGATCACATGCACCTCGGGGCCGACATGGCGGATGAATTCCTGCACATAGGCGACATAGTCGTCGAGGTGGAACGGGCCTTCTGACGCCGGCACCATGCGGGCATCGGTCCAGTCGGTGATGTAGACCTTGTGGTCTTGCAGCAGGCTCTTGACCGTGTCGCGCAGCAACGTGGAGTGGTGGCCGGACAGCGGCGCCACCACCAGCACACTGGCCTGGCCTTTCATTTGCTCCAGTGCGTTGGTGTCATCGGTGAAACGCTTGAAACGCAGCAGCCGGCAGAACGGCTTCTGGATCGCCACGCGTTCCTGCACCGCCACGTCGACCCCGTTGACGGTTGTCGAGGTGATGTTGAACCGCGGCTTTTCGTATTCCTTCGACAACCGGTGCATCAGGTCGAACCCTGCGGCGATGCGCTGCGCCATCGGCGTCTTGGCGAACGGCGACAGCGGGTGGATATACAGCTTGGCAGAGGCGCTTGCGAACTCCGAGAAGGGGGCCGTCAGCGCGCGTTGCGATTCGTAGATCTGATACAGCATCGGTGTCGGTCTCCAGGGGCGTCGATGGCCGGATGCCGAAGCGGAAACCGGGCGCGACCCTTGTTTTGCGGGGTCAGTCGGAACCCGACCCGAGGATCGAGAGCTGCAGAGTGTAGCGTTTCAGCAGCCATTATGCTGCACCGCAGCAAAAGAGTGTCCCGAGGCGGTGATTTGCGACCGCATTCATGCGAGGGCCAGCCGTTTCCAATGGGCGGAACAGCGCATTGCGCACGCTGCCGGTCATGCCGGGTGAAAAGTCGCTGCCGCCGGTCAGTCGATGACTGCAGCGACCGCCGACGCCACCGCATCGATATTGCCGCTGTTGATGGCCGCCACGCAGATGCGTCCCGAATCGAGTCCGTAGACACCGAATTCCTGGCGCAGTCGCTGCATCTGCGCCGCGCTCAGACCCGAATAGCTGAACATGCCGCTCTGGCGGGTGATGTATCCCAGATCGCCTTCCACGCCAGCCGCCCTGAGCTTGTCGACCAGCGCATGGCGCATCGCCTGGATGCGCTCACGCATGCCACCCAGTTCGACCTCCCACGACGCGCGCAACTCCGGTGTTGTCAGCACGGTCGTGACGATCTGCGCGCCGAAGCCGGGCGGGCTCGAATAGTTGGTGCGCACCATGATCTTCAGTTGCGACAGCACGCGAGCCCGCTCTTCGGCGCTGCGGCACACCACGCTGAGCGCACCCGCGCGTTCGCCGTAGAGCGAGAAGCTCTTCGAGAACGAAGTCGAGATCAGGAAGTCGATGCCGCGGTCCAGAAAGCAGCGCAGGGCGGCAGCGTCCTCGGCCAGGCCGTTGCCGAAGCCCTGATAGGCCATGTCCAGAAACGGAGTCAACCCGCTGGCTGCGCACGCTTCGGCCACCGCTCGCCATTGGGCTGGCTCCAGGTCGCATCCGGTGGGGTTGTGACAGCAGGCGTGCAGCACCGCGATCGTGCCCGGAGTGGCCACCTTCAGGGCAGCCAGCATGGCGTCGAAGCGCACCGCGCGCGTGGTGGGGTCGTAGTACGGGTAGGTGCCGACTTCGAAACCGGCTTGCGAGAACAGCCCGCGGTGGTTCTCCCAGCTGGGGTCGCTGATCAGCACCAAGGCATCCGGCTGCAGCCGAGCAAGGAAATCGGCACCCAGCTTGAGTCCGCCGGTGCCGCCGATCGCCTGCACCGTGGCCACGCGGCCGTCCGCCACCGCTGCGCTGTCGGCGCCGAATACCAGGCCCTGCACAGCGCGGTCGTAAGCCGGCAAGCCATCGATCGGCAGATAGGCTTTCGGCTTGGCGCTGCTGTGCAGTGCCGCCTCGGCCGCCGCCACACACTGCAACACCGGCAATTGCCCCTTGTCGTCGAGATAGACCCCGACCCCCAGGTTGATCTTGGCCGGGTTGGGGTCGGCGTTGTATTGCTCGGTCAGGCCCAGGATCGGATCGCGGGGCGCCAACTCGACAGTGGCAAACAGGGAAGCGGGCATGGCACGGGCTCCAGGTGCTGAGAAAGATCGAGTGCGTCGGCGCGTCCACAGCGCCGGAAGGCGAACGGCCGCGGCCATCACCAGGGGTGCGCTGACACCCATCACCTGCGCTACGCTTGTCGGTTGTCTGCGGCTTGCCTTTTGCCAGGTCGGCTGCATCTCAAAGGGCTGCCAATTCTAGTTGGCGACCCTGCTGTGGAACCTTGCGAGCCCTGCCATGAACGACCTTGCGGAAGTGATCACCGACCTCGACGCCGACAGCGCCGACGGGCAGGGCACGTTCGTCAGCTTTCCCGACTCCCCGTTTCAACTGCTGCAACGCTTCGCACCCGCGGGCGACCAACCGAAGGCGATCGACCAACTGGTCGAGGGAATTTCTGACGGCCTGGCCTACCAGACCCTGCTGGGCGTGACCGGATCGGGCAAGACTTTTACGATGGCCAACGTGATCGCGCGCTGCGGCCGGCCGGCCATCGTCTTCGCGCCCAACAAGACGCTGGCGGCACAGCTCTACAGCGAGTTCCGCGACTTCTTTCCGAAGAATGCGGTCGAATATTTCGTCAGCTACTACGATTACTACCAGCCCGAGGCCTATGTGCCGCAGCGCGACCTGTTCATCGAGAAGGACAGCGCCATCAACGAGCACATCGAGCAGATGCGGCTGAGCGCCACCAAGAGCCTGCTGGAACGCCGCGACACGATCATCGTCGCCAGCGTCAGCGCCATCTATGGCATCGGCAACCCGGCCGACTACCACCGCATGGTGATGACGGTGCGGGTGGGCGACAAGATGGGCCAGCGCGACGTGATCGCGCAGCTGATCCGCATGCAGTACAAGCGCAACGAGGTCGACTTCGGGCGCGGCACTTTCAGGGTGCGCGGCGACACCATCGACATCTTTCCGGCCGAGCACAGCGAACTGGCGTTGCGGATCGAACTGTTCGACGACGAGATCGAAAGCCTGCAGCTGCTGGACCCGTTGACCGGCCGCGTGCGGCAGAAGATTCCACGCTTCACGGTCTATCCCAGCAGCCACTACGTGACCCCGCGTGAACGCGTGGTCGACGCCATCGAGACCATCAAGATCGAGTTGCGATCGCGGCTGGACGAGCTCGTCAAGAGCGGCAAGCTGGTCGAGGCCCAACGGCTGGAGCAGCGCACCCGCTTCGACCTGGAGATGCTGCAAGAGGTGGGCCACTGCAAGGGCATCGAGAACTACACCCGCCACCTGTCGGGCAGCGCACCCGGCATGCCGCCGTCGACCCTGGTCGACTACCTGGCCCCGGATGCACTGATGTTCCTGGACGAGAGCCACATGATGATCGGCCAGCTGGGCGGCATGTACAACGGCGACCGGGCGCGCAAGACCACGCTGGTCGAGTTCGGCTTCAGACTGCCGAGCGCGCTCGACAACCGGCCGCTCAAGTTCGAGGAGTTCGAACGCAAGATGCGGCAGTGCGTCTTCGTCTCCGCCACCCCGGCCAACTACGAGAAGGAACATGCCGGGCAGGTGGTCTAGCAGTTGGTGCGGCCGACCGGGCTGGTCGACCCGATGGTGGAGGTGCGACCGGCGGTCACTCAGGTCGACGACCTGCTGCAGGAAATTCGCGACCGTACCTTGCAGAACGAACGCGTGCTGGTGACCACCCTGACCAAGCGCATGGCCGAGCAGTTGACCGAGTACCTGTCGGACAACGGCGTCAAGGTGCGCTACCTGCACAGCGACATCGACACGGTCGAGCGGGTCGAGATCCTGCGCGACCTGCGGCTCGGCATGTTCGACGTGCTGATCGGCATCAACCTGTTGCGCGAGGGGCTGGACCTGCCCGAGGTCAGCCTGGTGGCGATTCTGGACGCCGACAAGGAAGGCTTCCTGCGCGCCGAGCGCAGCCTGATCCAGACCATCGGCCGTGCGGCGCGCAACGTCAACGGCCGCGCAATCCTGTATGCCGACAAGATGACCGATTCGATGCGCTCGGCGATCGGCGAAACCGAACGCCGCCGCGACAAGCAGATCGCGCACAACCTGGCGCTCGGCATCACGCCGGTGAGCGTCACGACCCGCATCCGCGACATGATCGACGGAGCCGTGTCGGACAAGTCCGCCAAGGACGACCTGAAGGCAGCCAAGGCCGCGGCCGAGGTCGAAGGTATGTCCGAGCGCGATCTGGGCAAGCGCATCAAGCTGCTCGAAAAGCAGATGCTGGAACACGCCCGCAACCTCGAGTTCGAGAAGGCGGCGCGGGTGCGCGACCAACTGGCGCTGCTGCGCGAACAGGCTTTCGGCGCCAGCGGTGCCGATGTGGTGCCGATCTCGATTGCTGCTGGTGCCACCCGCCCGAGGGGCGCCGCCTGATGCTGCGGCGTTTGAGGGACCTGGTGGTGAAGCGGCCGCCGACCGAGCCTGCCGACCCCGACGCGCTACGCGTCCTGATGGTGTGCATGGGCAACATCTGCCGCTCGCCGATCGCAGAAGGCGTGCTGCGCGCCAAGCTGTTGCGCGCCGGACTGCAGCGTCGGGTGGTGGTCGATTCGGCCGGCACCAGCGGCATGCATGGCGGCGAGGCGCCCGACCCCCGCGGCATCCGCAAGGCCGCTGCGCGCGGCTATGCGATCGGCGCGTTGCGCGCTCGGGGAGTCGTCGATGCCGACTTCCAGAATTTCGATCTGATCCTGGCGATGGACAGCCGCAATCTGCAGTGGCTGCGCGACCGCGCGCCCGTTCCGTCGCCGGCATCGATCGAAATGCTGCTGTCGCGCAGTCCGCCCGCCAGCGACGGAACCTCCGACGTGCCCGACCCGTACTACGGCGCGGAGCAAGGCTTCGACCGGGTGCTGGACCTGGTGGAAGGCGCCTGCGATGAGTGGGTTCGACGGTGGAGCCGACCTGCGCCGCAATGACGCTTGCGCTGGTAGAAGTTGACTAAAACAGTCAACTTAAGGCATACTTGAGTGATTCGCTCGGGCATTGCCCGAAGCCGCTCAACCTCACCGCTCGACCCCCCCCGCCCGAGCCCACCCAAGCGACCCGGAACAGGCAAGGAGCACTGCATGCGACTCACCACCAAAGGCCGGTTTGCCGTGACCGCCATGATCGACTTGGCGCTGCGTTCCAACGCAGGTCCGGTGGCATTGGCGGCCATCAGCCAGCGCCAGCAGATCTCGCTGTCGTACCTGGAACAGTTGTTCGGCAAATTGCGCCGGCATGAGCTGGTGGAAAGCACGCGCGGACCCGGCGGCGGTTATTCGCTGGGGCGCGGGGCCGACGCCATCTCGGTGGCCGACATCATCATCGCGGTCGACGAGCCGATCGACGCCACCAGTTGCTCCGGCAAGGAGAACTGCATGGGCGACGACTCAGGCCGTTGCATGACGCACGACCTGTGGGCCAGCCTCAACGCCAAGATGATCGAGTACCTGAATTCGATCTCGCTCAAGAAGCTGGTCGACGAGCAACTGGCCAAGGGCGTGGTCATCGACAGTTCACCGCTCAAGCGGGCTTTCACCGGCGGGCCGGTGGTCAAGCCGATCAAGGTGACGGCGCCGAACTCGGTGTTCGCACTCGGCACCGCGTTCTTTGCCAAGTGAATTGCTCGACCAGGCCCCAATCGAACGCTTCCAACCCATCCGAACCCGAACCCAAGAGCCATTCCAGATGACCCCGCATTTCCCGATCTACATGGACTACGGCGCCACCACGCCTTGCGACCCGCGGGTGGTCGACGCGATGATCCCGTGGTTGCGCGAGCACTTCGGCAACCCGGCCTCACGCAGCCACGCCTGGGGCTGGGAAGCCGAAGCCGCGGTCGAGCGTGCACGCGGCCAGATCGCATCGCTCATCAATGCCGATCCGCGCGAGATTGTCTGGACCAGCGGCGCCACCGAAAGCAACAACCTGGCGCTGAAGGGCGCGGCGCATTTCTACAGTGCGCGCGGCAAGCACCTGGTCACCGTCAAGACCGAGCACAAGGCGGTGCTGGACACCATGCGCGAGCTGGAACGCCAGGGCTTCGAGGTCACCTATCTCGACGTGCAGGAAGACGGCCTGCTCGATCTGGACAAATTCAAGGACGCGTTGCGCCCCGACACCGTCATGGTGTCGGTGATGCTGGTCAACAACGAGATCGGCGTGATCCAGGACATCCCGGCAATCGGCGCCATGTGCCGGGAGAAGGGCATCCTGGTGCATGTCGACGCTGCACAGGCGACCGGTAAGCTGCTGATCGACATGGCGACGTTGCCGGTCGATTTGATGAGCCTGGCATCGCACAAGACTTACGGGCCGAAGGGCATCGGCGCCTTGTATGTGCGACGCAAGCCGCGCGTGCGGCTCGAAGCACAGATGCACGGGGGCGGCCATGAACGCGGGATGCGCAGCGGCACGCTGCCCACCCACCAGTGTGTGGGCATGGGCGAGGCCTTTGCGTTGGCACAAGCCGAGATGGGCGTCGACAACGAACGCGTGCGCATGCTGCAGACGCGGCTGCTGACGGGCCTGCAAGACATCGAGCAGGTCTTCATCAACGGCGACATGGAGCGGCGCGTGCCGCACAACCTCAACGTGAGCTTCAACTTCGTCGAAGGCGAAAGCCTGATCATGGCGATCAAGGACGTTGCGGTGTCGTCGGGCTCGGCGTGCACGTCGGCGTCGCTCGAACCGTCGTACGTGCTGCGCGCCCTCGGGCGCAACGACGAGCTCGCCCACAGCTTGTCGCGAAGTTTGCGGATCCGCGCGTTCTCGCTGTCCATCTCGAGCCGCGCCAGCCTGAACGCCTCGCCCATGCCGACGATCTGATGCGTCGGCAGCGTGCCCGACCGCATGCCGCGCTCGTGGCCGCCGCCGTGCATCTGGGCCTCGATGCGCACGCGGGGCTTGCGCCGCACATACAGCGCGCCGATGCCCTTGGGGCCATAGGTCTTGTGCGCCGAGAACGACATCAGGTCGACCTTCAGCTTCGCGAGATCGAGCGGGATCTTGCCGGTGGCCTGCGCCGCGTCGACGTGGAAGATGATGCCGCGCTCGCGGCACAGCTCGCCCATCGCCGGGAAATCCTGGATGACGCCGATCTCGTTATTCACCGCCATCACCGACACCAGGATCGTATCGGGGCGCAGTGCCGCCTTGAACGCGTCGAAGTCGACCAGGCCGTCCGGCTTGACCTGGAGGTAGGTCGCCTCATAGCCTTCGCGTTCCAGCTCGCGCACCGCGTCGAGGGTGGCCTTGTGCTCGGTCTTGACGGTAACGACGTGCTTGCCCTTGTCCTTGTAGAAGTGCGCGGCGCCCTTGAGCGCCAAGTTGATCGCTTCGGTCGCGCCCGACGTCCAGACGATTTCCTTGGCATCGCAATTGACCAGCGCCGCGACCTGCTCGCGCGCGTCCTCGACCGCCTTCTCGGACTCCCAACCGAACGCGTGCGAGCGCGACGCCGGATTGCCGAAGTGCTCGGTCAGGTAGGGAATCATCTTCTGCGCGACGCGCGGGTCCACCGGCGTGGTTGCCGAGTAGTCGAGGTAGATTGGCGTTTTCATCGAAGGATCGCGTTGAACGGGGTGAAGTTGGTTGCGGATCGGCGCTCAGCGGCCGACGGCCGCGCCGGGCGTGCGCACGACGGGTGCCGGTTGCCGGTGGTCCTGCAGCACGACGACGTCGGCCTTCTGCTGCTGCTGGCGCACGAGATCGGCCAGCGTCACCGACTGCAGGTAATCGAGGATGTGCGCGTTCAGGTTCGACCAAAGCTCGTGCGTCATGCAGCGCCGGTCGTCGTGGCAGTTCTCGCGGCCGGCGCACTGGGTGGCGTCGATCGGCTCGTCCACTGCGATGATCACGTCGGCGACCGTCACCGTCTCGGACTTGCGGGCGAGCTTGTAGCCGCCGCCCGGTCCGCGCACGCTCTCGACCAGTCCCGAGCGCCGGAGCTTCCCGAAGAGCTGCTCCAGGTAGGACAGCGAGATCTTCTGGCGCTCGGAGACGCCGGCGAGCGTGGCCGGACCCGTGGTGCTGTGCATCGCCACGTCGATCATCGCCGTGACGGCGAAACGTCCTTTGGTGGTGAGGCGCATGTCATTCACCTGTTACTGGTTGGCTCCCGGTCCGACCACGGTCATTTGTAGTCGACAGGAGTATTGCAGCGCGATAAACGGCTTGGATCGCGGTGCGGCTCCGGGAACGACCCCGGAGCGATGCCCGAAATCATACTAATCCCGATCAATTTAGTCAACTAAAAGACCCGGAAGTTCAGTCCAGCATTGCATTGAGCCGCTGCGGGTCGAAGCGCTCCGCCGTCGCCTTGGCGTCGCCGCATTCCACGCCGTCGCTTTGCAGCTGGGCGATCAGCGCCGCGAGCCGGGCATCGGTGGCCGCTGCGTGGTCGACCAGCCGATGGATCGCCTGCACCATGGGGTCGCTCATGTCGGCGCTGATGGCGTAGGCCGAGAAACCCATCTTGGCCGCCTGGTCCTCGCGCCGTTTCGCTTCCTCGCCCAGGACGATTCGTGCCGGGATGCCGACCGCCGTGGCGCCCGGCGGGACCTCGCGGACGACCACCGCGTTCGAGCCGATCTTCGCGCCGGCGCCGACGAGGATCGGCCCCAGAATCTTCGCCCCGGCACCGATGACGACGCCCTTGCCG
>JBDSMV010000174.1:0-10105 GCA_039915715.1 Rubrivivax sp.
CGCGGGTCGATCGACCCTCTCGGTCGCCCATTCGGTGCTGTCAACGCGCCCATCGTCGGTCCCACTCGCGGTAAGGCAGCCACTCGGTCAGAACAGGTCGACGCTGCCGCCGGTGGCCGGTGCCGCCCGCGCCGCCGCCGCACGTTCCTGTGCCGCCAGGGCTTCGGTGTTGGCCGATGCCAGGCGCTTGACCATCGCCTTGCCGCTGGCCGGCAGGAAGCAGACCTTGCGCGGATGGATGCCCAGCACGTCCTTGCTGACAACCGTGATGCGTTCGGTGCGCAGGTAGTCCAGCACGAACGCGGTGTTGCGTTCACCGACGTTGATGCTGTTCATGCCGCTGATGACGGCGCCGCCGCCGAACACCTTCGCTTCCAGCGTGCTGCGGGTGGCGCCGCGCTTGACGAGCTCGCCGATCAATTGGTCCATCGCGAAAGCGCCGTACCTGCCGCTGTCGCGCGCACCGTCGGCACCCACCGCCGCATCGGGCAGCAGGAAATGGTTCATGCCGCCGATGCGGCGCTCGCGGTCCCACAGGCAGGCGGCGATGCAGCTGCCCAGCGTGGTCATGATCAAGATGTCCTCGTCGTGGACGAAGAATTCACTCGGCAGCACCTTGATCGCGGCGTTCTGGAAATGCGCGTCCCAGAAACAAAACGAAGCTTCGCCCGGGCGATGTGTCCGCGCCTTCAGGCGCGCCAGCGCCGCAGCGCCGCTGCTGGCGGCGGCCGCATGGGAGAGGGTTGCGGTTGCGGGCATCGCCCTGCTTATCGGCTCGGCAGCGGCTCGGCTTGAGTCGAAGTGGCGGCCCTCAGAGCCGCTCGTAGATCGTCTTGCCGCGCAGGCGAAACAGGTCGCGGGCTTCGCTGAAGTTCTCCGAATGCCCCACGTAGAGAAGGCCGCCGGGGCGCAGCACCGCGTGCATGCGTTCGAGCACGGTTCGCTGCGTGGGGCTGTCGAAGTAGATCATGACGTTGCGGCAGAAAACGATGTCGAACGGCTCGCCGAGTGCCGACCAGTTGCGGCTCATCAGGTTGAAGGGCATGAACGCCAGCAGTCGCGCAAGTTCGGGCCGCACCCGGATGTGTCCGCGGTTGGCGCCGGTGCCGCGCAGGAAGTGGCGCTTGAGGTGCGCTGGTCCGAGCCCGCGCGCATCGGCGCCATAAACCCCCCGCTGCGCAGTCGCCAGCACCTGGGTGTCGATGTCGCTGCAGACGATCCGCACGAGAGCTGCAGGGCCCAGCGTTTCAGACACCGTCATTGCCAGCGAATAGGGCTCTTCACCCGTGGACGCGGCGCTGCACCAGATGCGCCGCGGCGCCGAAGCGCTTTCACGCAGACGCTCGCGCAGGTCGTCGGAAAGCGCCTGAAAGTGGTGCTCTTCGCGAAAGAAGGCGGTCAGGTTGGTGGTCAGGCAATTGATGAATTCTTGCCATTCGGGGTTGCCGCTGCCGTGTTCGAGCCAGCGAAGGTAGTCGGTGAACGAACGCCGACCCGACACGCGCAAGCGCCGCGACAGGCGGCTGTAGACCATCGCCTGCTTGCCGGCATGCAGACTGATGCCGGCGCGCTGGTGGATGAGCTGGCGGATGCGATCGAAGTCGGCCGGTGTAAGCACGAATTCGGTTTCGACCGCAGAAGTGGGCTGGGCAGCGAGATCCATCGGGATTGTGGGAAAGCAGGCGGGCGCTCGGCAAGTCTGCCGTTGCCTACCCGCTGGCTGGGGGCCGATCTGGCCCGCAACGGCGGTCCAGTTCAGGGCTCAGGCGGCGGGGGCTCGCTGCTAGACTCATTCGTGCTTCCCTCCCAGCCGCCCCCCGCTGTGCCGCGGGCTGTTGCCGTGCCCTCGCCGACCCGCGCAAGAGATGGCGCGGCGCCGGCGCTTCCACTTCAACTCGACACTGCGTTGCAGTTGCTGGCGCAGTCGGGCCAGGAGCCGCCTGCTGGCGACCGCCACAGTGCGGCCTGGCTTCAGGCGCTGGTCGACGGGTTGGTGAATCTGTCGAGCCGGGACGCACTGACCGGCCTGGCCAACCGCCGTGCGTTCGATGTGGCGCTGCTGCGCGAGATCGACCGGGTGGCGCGCAGTGGTGAGCCGGCGCTGCTTCTTGCACTCGACATCGACCACTTCAAGCAGGTCAACGACCGCCACGGCCACGCCGCCGGCGACCATGTCATCAAGGCCGTGGCCGGTGCGCTGATCGACAGCGTGCGGCCGATGGACCTGGTGGCGCGCGTGGGCGGCGAAGAGTTCGCCATCATCCTGCCCAACTGCGCGCCGGGCTTCGGGCAAACGGTGGCCGAACGGGTGCGCCGAAGGGTCGAGCTGATGCCGATCGGCGTGGGGCTGAACCAGCAGATCGCGGTCACGGTCAGCATCGGCGGCGCGTTTGCGCCGCAGTGGGTGCGTTCGACCCCGGCGCTGTGGAGCGAGCGGGCTGACCAGCAGCTCTATCTCGCCAAGACCCAGGGCCGCAACCTGGTGCGGCTGGAGCCGACAGCGGTGTCGGTGGTGAGCAACGAAGAGCGTCGCCTGCTTTTCGAGACCTTCGACATCCAGGACCACGAATGACCGCTACCCATCCCCCGATTGCGCTGACGCCGACGGCGGCGGCAGCGTCGCCACCGACAACGTCACCGCTACCGCACATCATCGCCGTCACCAGCGGCAAGGGCGGTGTCGGCAAGACCTTCGTGTCGGCCAACCTGGCGGCCGCGCTGGCGCGTGGCGGGCGCCGCGTGTTGGTGCTGGACGCCGACCTGGGGCTTGCCAACCTGGACGTGGTGTTGAACCTGTTTCCGAAGATCACGCTGCACGATGTCTTCACCGGAAAGAGCGCGCTGGCAGACGCGATCGTGCCGGCACCGGGCGGCTTCTCGGTGCTGCTGGCCGGCTCGGGCATGGTCGAGTATTCGCGCATGACGCCCGAAGTCCGTGCCCAACTGCAAGCCGTGATCGACGGGGTCGGCCCACGCTTCGACCATGTGCTGCTGGACACCGGCGCCGGCATCTCCGACGTGGTGCTCTACACCGTGTCTTTGGCGGGGCAGGTGCTGATCGTTGCGACCCCCGAGCCGACTTCGTTGACCGATGCCTACGCCACCATCAAGGTGCTTGCCGGCTCGCAAGGCCGGCGCCGGTTCGGCCTCGTCATCAACCAGACCCGCAAGCCCGGCGAAGGCCGCGCGGTGCGCCAGCAACTGCAGCAGGTGGTCGACCGTTTCGTCAACCCCGGGCTCGACAGCCCGGTGCGGCTGGAACTGCTGGGCGAGATCCCGACCGACCCGGCAGTGCGCGACTGCGTGCAGCGCCGCCAGCTGCTGCTGGAAAGCCTGCCCGGCACGGCAGCGGCGCTGGCGATAGCGAATCTGGCGGCCCGCATCCAGAGCTGATCGGTCGAGCCAAGGCAGCAGCGCGACCAAGACAAGTCGCAGCCTCACCACCATCGCAAACACGACACCGCTGCCGACCGGACGCCAGCGAAGCGCAGCGAACCCACCAAGAAAAGCCGCGGAACTGGCTTCGCCAGGCCGCAGGCGAACGCCCCCTCGGGGGGCAGCAACCGTCAGGGAGCGTGGGGGCTGACTCTCCCCGCCAGCAGCACGATCAGCGCACCGGCACCACCCATCGGGCCGCTGGCCTGGGTAAAGGCGATCACTTCGGCGCTCTGCCCCAGCCAGCGCTGCACCTTGGCCTTCAGCACCGGCTGGCGCCCGGGCGACCCGAGTCCCTTGCCATGCACCACGCGCAGGCACCGCAAGCCGCGCTGCCCGGCACTGCGCACAAAGGCGGCCAGCGCGTCGCGGGCTTCGTCGCGGCGCAGGCCGTGCAGGTCGATCTCTGCTTGGATCGCCCAGTGGCCGCGCCGCAGCCGCATCACGACATCGAGCCCGACGCCAGGGCGTCGGAAGCTGAGACCGTCGTCGGTCAGCAGCAGCGACTCGATGTCGACCTCGTCCGACAGCGATTGCGCCAGTGCCGCGCGTTCGTCTTTCTCGCGCTGAAGCGGCTCGGGCAGCGGTTTTTGCAGCGTTTCAGCGGCGCGGCCATCGGGCGCCAGCGTGTTGACGCGGCCGACGGTGGCGCTGAAGAGACGGCGCTGAAGTTCCGCCTCGGCAGCAACTGCAGCCAGTCGGGCCGCCTGTTCGGCCTGCAGGCGTTCGCGCTCGCGCAACGCGTCGCGCATGGCGCCCAGGTCGGCGAGGCTGCCGGCTTTGGATGCGCGCGTCACAGCATCCCCCGCTCGGCCATCGAGACCACCTGGCCCTGCCCCACCACGATGTGGTCCAGCACCCGCACATCCACCAGTTGCAGGGCCGACTTCAAGGTTTGCGTCAGGAACTCATCGGCCCTCGATGGCTCGGCCACGCCCGATGGGTGGTTGTGCGCCAGCACCACCGCAGCCGCGTTCAGCGCCAGCGCACGGCGCACCACTTCGCGCGGATAGACACTGGTTTGCGCCAGCGTGCCGTGAAACAGTTCCTCCAGCTTCAGGAGGCGGTGCTGGCTGTCCAGAAACAGCACCGCGAAGACCTCCTGCGGCCGGCCCGACAGGTGCAGCGCCAGGTAGTCCTTGACATGAGCCGGGTTCTCGAACGCGGGCGCCGCCTGCATCTGCTGCGCCAGGGCGCGGCGCGCCATCTCGGCCACCGCCAGCAACTCGGCGCGCTTGGCCGGGCCCAGGCCCTTGATGTTCTTCAAGGTTTCGGGGCTGGCCTGCAGCAGCCCGGCGAAACCGCCACAGGCTTGCAGCACCGCTTGCGCAAAACTCACCACGCCGGTGCCGCGGTAGCCGGTGCGCAGCAGCAGCGCCAGCAATTCGGTGTCGGCCAGCGCCGCAGCACCCCGCGCCAGCAGCTTTTCTCGCGGGCGCTGGTCGGCGGGCAGGTCTTTCATCGTTGGGCGGCAGCTCGGGTCGGCCATGGCGGTCGCGGGGCTGCGGTGAGACCCGTGAGGTCAGGCACGGTCGGTAGAATCGAAGCAGTCTATGACAGCCGAAGCCACCCCTCTCGCCGCCTCTCCCGCCACCTTCGACAAGGTGCGCACCGTGCAGCCAGGATCGTTCCTGACGCTGCATTACCGGCTGGCCGGGCCCGACGGGGCCGATGTCGTCAATACCTTCAACGACCAGCCGGCCACGCTGTCGCTCGGCGCGGGCCAGCTGGCGCCGGCCATCGAAGAGCGGCTGCTGGGGCTGCAAGAAGGCGCTCACGCCGCATTCGATCTGCCGGCGGGCAGCGCCTTCGGCGAGCGCAACCCCGAAATGCAGCAGCGCGTCAAACTGGCATTGCTGCACGAGCTGGGTGGTGCCGACACCGAATACGCGGTTGGCGACGTGGTGCAGTTTCCGACCCCCGACGGGCGGGCGTCCTATGCCGGCGTGGTGCGCGAGGTTGGCGCCGACTGGGTGCTGTTTGACTTCAACCACCCGCTGGCAGGCAAGCCGACACGCTTCGAAGTCAAGCTGCTGGGGGTGATGTGATGGCGTATTACCCGTTGCCGCCTGTCGTGCCGACATCGACACTGCAAGACGTGGTGCTGGCCGAGCCTCGCGGCTTCTGCGCAGGGGTCGACCGTGCCATCGAGATCGTCGAACGCGCGCTGCTCAAGCACGGCGCGCCGATCTATGTGCGCCACGAAATCGTTCACAACACCTACGTCGTCAACGACCTTAAGCAACGGGGCGCGATCTTCATCGAAGACCTGGCCGATGTGCCACCGGGTGCCACGCTGGTTTTCAGCGCCCACGGCGTGAGCCAGGCGGTGCGCATCGAAGCCGCGCGCCGCGGTTTCCAGGTCTTCGATGCCACCTGCCCGCTGGTCACCAAGGTGCATGTGGAGGTGGCCAAGCTGGCGCGCGAAGGCCATGAATTCATCATGATCGGCCACAAGGGGCACCCCGAGGTCGAAGGCACGATGGGTCAGCTGAACGAAGGCATCTATCTGGTGGAAGAGGTGGCCGACGTGGCTGGTGTGCACCCGCGCGGCGACAAGCTGGCGGTGGTGACGCAGACCACATTGAGCGTTGACGACGCAGCGAAGATCCTGGCCGAGGTCAAGCGCCGGTTCCCGCATGTGCGCGAGCCGAAGAAGCAGGACATCTGCTATGCCACGCAGAACCGCCAGGACGCGGTCAAGCTGATGGCGCCGACGGTCGACATCGTGATCGTGGTCGGCAGCCCCACCAGCAGCAACAGCAACCGTCTGCGCGAGTTGGCGCAGCGCCTGGGCACCGTGGCCTACATGGTCGAGGGCGCGCAGGACCTGCAAGTCGAATGGTTCGAAGGCCGCAGCCGTGTGGGCCTGACTGCCGGCGCATCGGCACCCGATGTGTTGGTGCAGCAGGTGATCGCCAAGCTGCGCGAGATGGGCGCCACCGGCATCCGCCACATGGACGGCGTGGTCGAGCATGTGCGCTTTCCGCTGCCGCGCGGGCTGGGTGACCGCAGCATGGCCGAGGTGGCTTCGTCGCGATCGTGACCGCGCAGTTGCCGTTCTGATTGGCCGTATTCCCCGTTACCCCCGGACCCACCGATCAACCGCAGCGGCGCCCAGGAGGCGCCGTTTTGTCGCCCGACTTGTACGCAGTGGGCATCCGCCACCCGCACCGGAGAACTCCCATGATCGATTTGAACCTGCTGCGCCGCGACCTCGATGGCGTGGTCGCCCAACTGCAGCGTCGCAAGAACCCACAACCGTTTCTGGACGTGGACCGCTTCACGCACCTGGAAGCCGAACGCAAGCGCAACCAGATCGCCACCGAGCAACTGCAGGCGCGCCGCAACGCCAGCAGCAAACAGATCGGCCAGATGAAAGGCCGCGGCGAAGACACGTCTGCCTTGATGGTGGACATCGGTGGCATCGGCGACGAGATGAAGGCCGGCAGTGCCGAACTCGAGCGGATCCAGGCCGAGCTGCAGCAGATGCTGATGGGACTGCCCAACCTGCCGCAGGCCGATGTGCCCGATGGCGCCGACGAAAGCGCCAATGTCGAGTTGCGCCGCTGGGGCACGCCGCGCAGCTTCGAGTTCCAGCCGCGCGACCATGTCGATCTGGGCGGCCCGCTGGGGCTCGATCTCGAAACCGGGGCCAAGCTGTCGGGATCCAGGTTCACCTTCCTGCGCGGCCCGGCCGCAAGGCTGCACCGGGCGCTGGCGCAGATGATGCTGGACGTGCAGACCACCGAGCACGGCTACACCGAGTGCTATGCGCCCTACATCGTCAACCGCGAGATTCTGGAAGGCACGGGGCAGTTGCCCAAGTTCAAGGACGACATGTTCTGGACCCTGCGCGGCGGAGACGAAGGCCAGCCCGAGCAGTACCTGATCAGCACCAGCGAGATCCCGCTGACCAACACCGTGCGCGAACAGATCCTGGACGCGGCGGCCTTGCCGATCAAGCTGACGGCCCACAGCCCCTGCTTCCGTTCGGAGGCCGGCAGCGCGGGCCGCGACACGCGCGGCATGATCCGTCAGCATCAGTTCGACAAGGTCGAGATGGTGCAGATCGTGCAACCCGAACACAGTGCGGCGGCGCTCGAACAGATGGTCGGTCATGCTGAAGCCATCCTGCAAAAGCTGGAGCTGCCCTTCCGCGTGCTGACCCTGTGCACCGCCGACATGGGGTTCGGCGCCAGCAAGACCCACGACCTGGAGGTGTGGCTGCCAGCGCAGGACACCTACCGCGAGATCAGTTCGGTCAGCACCTGCGATGCCTTTCAGGCGCGGCGCATGCAGGCGCGCTTTCGCAACGCGCAGGGCAAGACCGAGTTCGTCCACACCTTGAACGGTTCGGGCCTGGCGGTGGGGCGGGCCTTGGTGGCCGTGCTGGAGAACCACCAGCAGGCCGACGGATCGATCCACATTCCGGCTGCACTGCAGCCGTATCTGGGCGGGATGGAACGGCTCGCGGGTCGAGCCGGTTCATGAGGCCCGGGGCCGTCAGCCACGGTCGCAGCAGCGATCGGCTGGGCTAGAATCGCGGGCTTCGCCGGGCCCGACCTGCTTGGTGGATGCCGCCTGAGGCGAGCAAAACACCCCGGAAAGGTGGCAGAGTGGTCGAATGCGCCGGACTCGAAATCCGGTGTACTGTTATGCAGTACCGAGGGTTCGAATCCCTCCCTTTCCGCCAGGACAGTCGATCCCAGTCGCCCGCGATTGGTGCATCGAAGACGCATCCAGGTTCTTGATCACTTCGCGCCTCGCGCAATCCGGACCGCGCCGATCAGGGTGCACGCTGACAGTCTCGAGCACGTCCTGCACGATGTCGCTGACGGGCCGGATTCGGGCTTTCCAGCTGGCCAACGCGATGCACGCCCCCTCAAGCCCAGTCAGGCCAGTCAGGCCGCCGTCCACCTTCAAGACGGCGGCCCTGCTGGACGCGCATAAAAAAAACGGCCTAGAAGCGAAAGCCCCTAAGCCGTTGATCCGTTTCTTGTTGTTTTTGGTGCGGCTGGTAGGAATCGAACCCACGACCCCTTGGTTCGTAGATTACCTGTCGATCGCAAGTCATTGATTTATAACGGGTCGGTGCCGTTCGTTCCACTCTGTTCTGCCCCGTACATCGCAGTTTTGCTCTGGCCAGTCACGCAAAAGTCCCGCACCCATGGACGCCAAACCGCGATGGGGTCCAGGGACTTCCTTCCGGGTGCGATCGTATGCGCGCGCGGCGACTCCGTTGCGTCCATCTGGGAATACCGACAGCGGTTTTGACCTTTAAAGAGGAGCCGATCTTCGGCGCTGAGCGCAAAAAAGTGCTGGCAAAACGAGGCGCATCGCGGTAGCGCGGTGGCCGCAATCGTTTGCGTATGACTGAATTTGTCAAGCTGACCACAGTGGGCGGCGTGAGCGCATTGATCTGCAGGCGGATATGTTCGGCCTCGGCGAGCTCTGCCGCCGCATCGTCGAAAGCCTTCTTCCCGTGCGTTTCCAATGCACGCGTCGTCGCGCTACTGCGGTTCCAAATGTTGACGGCGTCGCTGTTCGCGATCAGGCGACGAACGAAGGCCGATCCCATCAGGCCGGTACCGAAAAAGGCGTGTTTGGTCGGGGGGACTGAAGTCGCGAATTTGTCAACAATTAGGCGCGCGCAAGTCGCGCGGCGCGGGAGAAACTTTGCTACGGCAGTAGTGACCTTGACAATTAAAGCTTAGGCATTTATATTTTGCCCCAGCCGCCCGGAATCTTGTCCCTCGTTCTTCCACGTTTCACTATGCCCCGCAACGCATTGGACCCCCAGTTCTATCGCTCCGACGACTTTTGCGCGGTCCAGAACGTCGGATACCTGATGAAGCGCGTGATGTTCTCGATCGTTTCCCAGGCTGACAAGCGCCTCGTCGCGCACGATCTGACGATTGCGCAATTGGGCCCTTTGCTCCGCCTTCAGGAGACAGGAAGATCTACTGTCGCCGAGCTTGCGCGTTGGCTCAATGTCGATGCCGGCTCGATGACGCGGCTACTCGACCGTCTGGAAAAGAAAGGCCTCTGCAAGCGCACCCGCTCGACCGATGATCGGCGCGTTGTGCAGGTCGACATAACCCCGGAAGGGGCCGCCGCGATCATCGAGGTGCCCACCGTCCTGTCCGAGGTGCTCAACGCGCATCTCACTGGTTTCTCAAAGTCTGAATGGCTGGCTCTGCACGATTCACTGCAACGCATGCTCAGGGCCGGCGACGCGATGCGCGACCCTGGCTGACAAGCGCGCTGCCTGCGCTTATCGCCGAAGCGAATGAATCATCATTCGCAGACAGCGGGCGATACGGGATCGGCCCGCTACTGACTTGCCGATCGTCGATAGCGGACTCCTGCCCGCGAACGTCTTGGGGAAAACTGCCGACGTCGATGCAGCCGTCGAAAGCTACAACGGCGCGGTGATTGTTGCTGTTCAAGCCGCCGCCGCCGATCAGATCACGAGCCTGCGCTCGATCGTGCGCCAGCAGGCCGAATAACAGCACGCGCAGGTCGCGGCCGAATCGGCCAACGACCTCACGATGCAGCGCTGTTAGGCCGGCCTCGGCGCATACCTGATCGTGTTGAATGCGCAGGTCTCGGTGCTGAACCAGCGCCGCCTCGCGGCAGACTTGAAAGCGCGTGCGCTCGATGCGCA
>JBDSMV010000377.1:0-5800 GCA_039915715.1 Rubrivivax sp.
AGCGGGGCGGTCGCGTGCTGATCCTGCCGGCTCCGCCGGGCTCGGGCAAAAGCACGCTGTGCGCGGGTCTGGCGGTGCGCGGCTGGCGGCTGCTGTCGGACGAGTTGGCCATGGTGTCGCCTTCCGACGGTCTCGTCACTCCGCTGGCGCGTCCCATCAGCCTGAAGAACGCATCGATCGATGTGATCCGCGCCTTCGCCCCTGAAGCGATCCTGAACGAGCCCACGCGCGACACCTTCAAGGGCACAGTCAGCCACATGCAGCCGCACCCGGCGCATGTCGCTCGTGCCGCCGAGCGAGCGCAGCCGCGCTGGGTCGTGTTCCCGAAGTACGTGGCGGGCGCTGCGCCGCAGCTGACCCCACGCGGCAAGGCCGACAGCCTGCTGGAACTGGGCCGCAACAGCTTCAACTACAGCGTGCTGGGCCTGGCCGGGTTCGAGACCTTGGCCAGAATGGTCGACACCTGCGACTGCTTCGACTTCAGCTACAGCCGGCTTGACGACGCCGCGCGCGTCTTCGATGAACTGGCCCAGGCATCACCCGCACCGTCGCGCGCGCACGAGGCCGTGGCCGCGTGAATGCCGGCCATCCGTCGACGGCTGCGGGTCGCGCCCCGGCTCGGCAATGGCATGTAGATGATGGCGACCTCTTGACACGCTTGTTGGCGCAGCCCGATCGGCAGCCCGAACTGACCCCCCGGCAGTGGGAAATTGCGATCGGCCAGGCGGGCAACGCGCAGTTGCTGGGTCGTTTGGCGCAACACCACCTGAAGCGCGGCTGGCTCGATGCCGTGCCGAACGGCCCCCGCATGCACTTGCAGTCGGGACTGAAGTTCGTCGACCGCCTGCAAACCGAGTTGCGTTGGGAACTCGACTGCATCCGGCGGGCGCTGATCGGCATCCCGACTCCGGTGGTGCTGCTCAAGGGCGCGGCGTACTTCGAAGCGAACCTGCCGCCACGGCAGGGCCGGTTGTTCGGCGATATCGACATCCTGGTCGAGCGCAGCCAACTGGCGGCGGTCGAACAGGCGCTGTTCGCCGCCGGCTGGATCAGCGCCGAACGCGACCCCTACAACCAGCGCTACTACCGTCAGTGGATGCACGAGATTCCACCACTGATGCATGTGCTGCGGGGCACCAGCATCGACGTGCACCACTCGATCACACCGCCGACCTCGGCGATGGCGGTCGACAGCGCCCTGCTGCTGCCGCAGATCAGGCCAGCGGCCGCTGGCAGCGCCTTCCACGTGCTGGCGCCCGTGGACATGGTGCTGCACAGCGCCGTGCACCTGTTCCAGGAAGGCGAGTTCGAACATGGACTGCGCGACCTACTGGACCTGCGGGATTTGCTGCTGCACTTCGGCAGCGGCGCCAATGCCGAACCGGACTTCTGGCCCGTCCTGCTCCGCCGTTCGCATGAACTGGGCCTGACGGTGGCCCTGCACCACGCCTTGTTCCACATCGGCCGACTTTTCGGTCCCATGGTGCCTCCGGAGCAGGCCGAGGCCCTTGCGGCCTTGCGCCCGGCGTGGCCAGCCCGTACCGCGATGGCCGCACTGTTGGGTCAGGCGCTGCGCCCCCCCCACCCGGCCTGCGACAGCCGCGCCGCGCAACTCGCTCGCGCGTTGCTGTACCTGCGCGCACACGCGCTGCGCATGCCCCTGCACCTGGTGCTGCCGCATTTGGTGCGCAAAGCCTGGATGCGCAAATTCCCCGATGCAAAAGCGGCAGTGAATTAGCCGTCGGCATCGGGACTCGGGATCCATTGCAGTTCGGGGTGCTGCTTGACCCCTTCTTCCCGCGTCAGCGAGAAGCACGGCACTAGCCTTGCAGCCGCGTCGGCGCCACGTAGTCCTGCCGGTAACCTTCGAAGTCCACCGTGTCGCCATGCTCGATGGTCTCGCGGGCGCGGTTGGAGCGCTCGCTCAGCTTGTCGAAGCAACGCTGCATCGCATCGTCCCAGGGCAGACCCAGCAGCACGCGCCGGGTCTGCTCGGCCTGCGCGTTCATGAAAGCGGTGTAGACGTTGTCGAAGTCGCTCGCCATCGCCGTCAGCACCCGCGCCGCGGGCAACGTCTCGGGTGACTTCAACGATTGCCGCGCGGCCGACAACGCCGCGCTGTAGTCGCCGTCGCCTGCAGGCTGGCCATGGGCCGCGTCCAGCGCACGGGCCACCGGCTCGGCTTCGGTCAGCAATTCGGCCGCCCAGTCGGTCAGTGCGATCTGCTGTCCCTCACGCTCCAGTTGCAGGCCAGGCTTGCGTCCGCGTGCTGCCGTCTGGTGCTGGTTGCGGCCCAGCGCGGCAATCTCGTCGGGCGTGTCGGGCGGGCTCTCCGCCAGCAGGCACTGAAGCAGGAAGACATCGAGGAACCGCAGCGTCTGCGGCGCGATGCCCACCGGCTCGAACGGGTCCAGATCCATGCAGCGGACTTCGATGTATTCAACGCCCCGGGTGCGCAGCGCATGCAGCGGACGTTCGGCGGCTTGGATCACCCGCTTGGGGCGGATCGTGCCGTAGAACTCGTTCTCGATCTGCAACAGGCTGGTGGCGAGCTGGTTGTAGTCGCCGCCGGGACTCTGCACGCCGAGCCGTTCGTAAGCCGGATAGGGCCGCGTCAACGCGTCCTGCAGCGACGCGGCATAGCTGTCGAGCCCGTTGTAGCTGACTGCCAACGCCGACTGCGCGTCGCTCTGGTAGCCGAGCCGACCCATGCGCAACGACGTGGCATGCGGCAGGTAGTGGGTGCCGGGCGAGAGCATCTCCAGTCCGTGGTCGCGCCCGGCGACAAAGGTCTGGCACACCGCCGGTGAGGCGCCGAACAGAACCAACAGCAGGAACGAACGGCGCCTGAAGTTACGGATCAGGCCGAAGTGCTCGGCATTCGACAAGCCTGGCAGCGACCAGTTGTAGTGGATGCCGGCAATCGTCTGCATACGCCGCCCGTAGCGCAGCCCGAGCCCCATGCGGTAGACGCTTTTGGCGCGGCCGACATTGCTCGATCCATAACGCGCCAGTGGAATGGTTTCGTCGGTAGGCAAACCGCAGGGCATGCTGCCGACCCACAGGCGTTCGTCTCCGGCGGCGGCCAGCGTGCGATAGACGAACTGGTGGATGTGGGTGAGCTCGGTCAGGCAGTCGTCGACACCGGCATGCACCCCTGTGATCAGCTCGACCAGGCTTTCGCTGTAGTCGGTGGTGATGTGCGGATGCGTCAGTGGCGATCCCAGCGGTTGCGGATGCGGGGTCAGCGCCAGTGCGCCACTGGGGCGCGAACGCAGGCTTTCCTTTTCGATGCCGCGGCGGATGCCCCGCAGACGGTCGGCGGACAGGCCTTGCAGGCGGTCGTAGAAACTCATGGGGGGGTCGTCTGGCAGAGGCCGGGAAAGGGTGCGAAGGGTAAGCCCTCGACGATTACTGCGCTTGGGTGCCCCGCTCGAACCCCGCCGGGGTCCTTATCTGCCGGGCGGGGCTGCTGCGAACTGTGAATCTTCCACCTCCCGTCTGCGCCACCCTGGCTGGCCCGGCGACCCTGGTTTGGCAACAGTCGCGGTTCGGCTTGCCAGGGCTTCGACCCGCGGACCTGCAGCAGCCAAAGCAGACCCGAGGAGGCACCGATGCCCACGCCACCCCGATGCCGCAGGCGCTGTTCACGCCAAGCGCCCGCAGACCTGCCGGCCCGCCGCTCCAGCGCCCCCACACCCTGCGCTTGCCCAGCACCGAGAACGGGCTGCGTTATGCCGCCACGTACTGGACCGCCACGCTGCGCAGTCTGTGTGGCGGGCACCGGGTGCAGATCGCCAACGCGGTGCACTACCGCACCCGGCTGCACCTCACCGGCGCCCTGCTGCAGCGCTAGCACGACCTGTTCGCCGACGGGCGCGGCGCCGTGCCCCAAGGCTGCCCGCTGCTGGCCAGCCAGAGTGTGGGCACGCTGCTGGTGGCGCGGCTGTTTGCCGAACTGGGGGTCAACCTGCGCCATGTGCTGCACCTGAGCCATGACGTGCGCCACCCGCTGGGCACCGCCCCTGCGATGGCCGCCACCCGGCTGCTGCTGAGTTGCCGGCTCCATCGCAGCGTCCGTGTCGGCGCCGACCGTGTGCTGCTGGTGCTGCAGACGCGGATGTCCGACGACGACACCGATCGATGCGTGGCGGTGACGGACGACGCCTTCCTGGTGCGTCGCGTGCCGGTCAGCGACGTGGCAGCCGCCGATGCCGACCGCAGCGCGTGGCGCGGCGTGCTGGCGCGGCGCCACCGCGGCTGCGCCATCGACCCCGACGCGCCGGGTGTCCTGCGCGCCCACATGCCGATCGCGCCCGATGCCGCACAGCGCTATGGCCGCGTCGCCGGCGACTTGAACCCGGTGCATGCCGGCGGACTGCTCGCGTGGCTGCTGGGCGCCGGCCGCCCGGTGGTGCAGGGCCTGTACCTGCGCAACCGCGTGGTGCGTGAACTGGCCGCCTGGGGCTGCCCGCTCGGGCATCTGTCGATCACCTTCGTCAACCCCGTCGAGACCGGCCAGACCCTGTTTTGCGGCTCTGCGACCGCTTCGAGGTCAGCACGCGCAGCGGCACGCTGGTGGCGCTGGGTGCGTGCTGAAGTCGCCGCCATCACGGCGACATCCCTCACGTTGCGGGCCACCCAGCAGCGCCCGGCGCCAAGCAACGAGATTCGTGTTCCGACAGGTCCGGTCGACGGTCAATATCATCGACGGATGAACTCTTAGCAGGCGCCCGATGGTCTCCGATCTGCACCCCGATGCCGTTGTCTCCGACGCTGCCCGCACGACCTCAGAGGCCTGGGCATGGGCTCAGGCGCGCGCGCGCGCGCTGCCCAAGGTGGTGCTGCACGAACACCTGGACGGCAGCTTGCGCCCGGCCACCCTTTTGGAGCTGTTGCGGTTGCGCGGCGTCGAACCTCCAGCGGCCGAACCCGCCGCGCTGGCCGCCTGGTTCAACGCCAACGCCCATGCCGGCAGCCTGGAAAAGTATCTGCAGGGCTTCGCGCTCACCGTGCACGCGATGGCGAGCCCGGAAGCCCTGCAACGCGTGGCTCTGGAAGCGGTGCTGGACGCCCATGCAGACGGCGCCGTGTTGGCGGACTTTCGCATCGCACCACTGCTGTTCGAAGCCCACGGCCTGAGCGGCGAAGCCACCGTCCAAGCGTTGCTTGCCGGCCTCACTGAGGGCCGTCGCCGCACCGGGCTTCCCACCGGCTTGATCGTCTGCGCGATGCGGCACCTGCCGCCTTCGGAATCGGTGCGCGCGGCGCGCCTCGCGCTGGCGTTCGCGGCGCCGTCTGCACCTGCGGGCAACGCTGGTGTCTCTGCCGACGCCGCAGCCGTGATCGGTTTCGATCTGGCCGGTGCCGAACGCGGCCATCCCGCGGCCGAACATGAGCGTGCGCTGGCGCTGCTGCGCGACGCGGGCCTGCCGATGACCTTGCATGCCGGCGAAGCCGATGCCGCTGAGCGGGTGCTGGAAGCGGGGCGCCTGGGCGCGCGTCGCATCGGCCATGGCGTGCGGCTGGTCGATGCCTTGCACGAGCCGGCCGGGGCCGCACTGGTCGAAGCGGTGCGTGCGCTTGACCTTCACCTGGAGGTCTGCCCCACCAGCAACGTGCACACCGGAGCCGCGGCATCGTTGGCGGCGCATCCGATCGTGCCCTTGTGGCGCGCCGGCATCAGCTTGAGCTACCACACCGACAACCGCCTGATGTCGTGCATCAGCCATAGCGACGAAGCCGCCAACCTGCTGAGCCAGACGCCGCTGACCGAAGCCGACCTGCTGGCGATGACGCT
>JBDSMV010000361.1:0-3223 GCA_039915715.1 Rubrivivax sp.
GAACTTGAGTGCCAGGTCGACCACTTCGTGTCCGGTCAGCTTGCTCCAGCCGTCGGTGGCGACCTTGCCGTCGCGGGCGTCGAGTCCGACCACGATGTGGCCGCCGAATGCCGTGCAGGCCTCGTGCAGAAAGCCGGGGTTCTTGACCGCTGCGGTGCCGATGATGATGGTGCTGATGCCGTCGTCGAGGTAGCGCTCGATGGTGTCCAGGTCGCGGATGCCACCGCCCAATTGCACCGGGATGCGGTCGCCCACCACCCGCAGGATCGACTTGACAGCGGCTTCGTTGACCGGCTTGCCCGCGAAAGCCCCGTTGAGGTCGACCAGGTGCAGGCGCCGCGCGCCGGCATCGAGCCAGCGTTGCGCCATCGCGCCCGGGTCGTCGCCAAAGGTGGTGGCGGCGTCCATGTCGCCTTGTTGCAGACGAACGCAGGCGCCGTCTTTGAGGTCGATGGCCGGAATCAGCAGCATGGGGCGGTCGGCAGGCAGGAAGTCAGCAGCTCAGGGGGCCCAGGTCAGGAAATTGCGATACAGCACCAGCCCCTGCGCGGCGCTCTTTTCGGGGTGGAACTGGGTCGCGAAAATGTTATCTCGCGCCACCACGGACGTAAAGCGGCCGCCGTATTCAGTTTCACCCACGCTGTGTGCGGGCTGCGCCGGGCAGGCATGGAAGCTGTGGACGAAGTAGAACCAGCTCCGATCGGCGATACCGGCCCACAGCGGGTGCCTTCGGCCCGTGTCACTGCCGGCGCCATGCGGGTCCTGCATCACCCGGTTCCAACCCATCTGAGGCACCTTGTAGCGGCTGCCATCGGGTTGCAACCGGCCCTCCAGCCTGAAGCGCCGCACGGTGCCGGGGATCAGACCGAGTCCCGGAGTGTCCTGCTCTTCGCTGTGGTCCAGCAACATCTGCATGCCCACGCAGACCCCCAGCAGCGGCTTCGATGCGGCAGCGTCCAGCACAGCAGACCGCAACCCGCTGGCGTCGAGCGCCCGCATGCAGTCGCGCATGGCGCCCTGGCCTGGCAGCACCACGCGCTCGGCCGCGCGCACGACATCGGCATTGTGCGTCACCACTACCGCCAAAGCGCTGCCCTGCGCAGCATGCAACAGCGCCTGCGACACAGAGCGCAGGTTGCCCATGCCGTAGTCGACGACGGCGACCGTGCCCATGAAGGTTCCCTGAGACCGGCCTACAACGAACCCTTGGTCGACGGAATCACACCGGCAGACCGCGGGTCGGGCGTCAACGCCATTCGCAGCGCGCGCGCAAACGCCTTGAAGATGGTCTCGCACTGGTGGTGCGCGTTGTCGCCCTTCAGGCTGTCGATGTGCACCGTGGCCAGCGCATGGTTGCTGAAGCCCTGAAAGAACTCATAGGTCAACTGGGTGTCGAAGCCGCCGACCATGCCGGACTTGAAGGCCACATCCATGTGCAGCCCGGGCCGGCCACTGAAGTCGATCACTACGCGCGACAACGCCTCGTCCAGCGGCACATAGGCATGGCCATAGCGTGTGATGCCGGCCTTGTCGCCGACCGCCTGGGCGACCGCCTGGCCGAGGGTGATGCCCACGTCTTCGACCGTGTGGTGGCCGTCGATGTGCAGGTCGCCGCTGGCCTGGATGTCAAGGTTGATCAGGCCGTGGCGTGCAATCTGGTCCAGCATGTGGTCGAAGAAACCGATGCCGGTGGCAAGCGTGGCGGCACCGCTGCCGTCCAGGTCCAGGCGCACGCGGATTTGCGTTTCCTTGGTGTTGCGGGTGATGTCGGCGCTGCGTGTCATGGTCTACAAACTTTCTTCGAGGGCTTTGATCATCCGCGCGTTCTGCTCTGACGTGCCAACGGTCAGGCGCAGGCAGTCGATCAGCAGCGGGTGCATGGGCGACACGTTCTTGACCAGCACGCCGCGCGACTTCATGCCACTGAAGGTGCGGGCCGCGTCAGGCACCCGCACCAGGATCATGTTGGCATCGCTGGGCCAGGCGCGCGCCTGCGGCAGCGTGCGCAAGGCGACCAGCAACTGCTCGCGTTCGGCGCGCAAGGTTGCGGCCTGGCGCTCATACTCGTCCGCATGATCGAGCGCGAAGCTCGCGGCTTCGACATTCAGCACGCTGACATTGAACGGGGGGCGCAACTTGTCGATCTCTGCGATCAAAGCCTGCGGCCCGCACAGGTAGCCGAGCCGCACCCCTGCCAGTCCGAACTTCGACAGCGTGCGCAGCACCAGCACATGGTCGTGTGCCGCCATCCGCTGCATCCAGCTGCGCGAGGCAAAGGGTTGATAGGCTTCGTCGAACACCACTAGCCCGGCCTGCCGGCCAACCGCAGCGATGATGCGGTCGATGACCGCGTCGTCCCACAGGTTGGCGGTCGGGTTGTTCGGGTAAGCGATCCAGATGATGGCGGGCCGGTGCCGGTCGATCGCGGCCAGCATCGCGGCTTGGTCGAGCTCGAAGTCCGCGGTCAGCGGCACACCGACGAACAGGAGCCCGCGAACCTGAGCCGACATGGCGTACATCACGAACCCCGGCAGCGGTGCCAGCACGGCGGCGCCAGGGCGGCTGCAGGCGGTTGTCAACAGGTCGATCAACTCGTCGGAACCGTTGCCGAGCATCAGTGCGCAGCCGGTGGGCAGCTCGACATGGCGCGCCAACTTGGCCGCCAATTCGGTCACCTGCCTGCCGGGGTAGCGGTTGATC
Source organism: Rubrivivax sp. (assembly GCA_039915715.1). GTDB lineage: Bacteria > Pseudomonadota > Gammaproteobacteria > Burkholderiales > Burkholderiaceae_C > Rubrivivax. The sequence continues at coordinate 2,701 of JBDSMV010000361.1, forward strand.
GCCACGCGGCCCAGGCGCTGACCCAGTTCGGCCTGCAGCGCAGGCGGCAACGTGAACGGGTTCTCCATCATGTCCAACTTGACGAGACCCGTGCTGTCCTGCACCGCATAGGCGTGCATCGCGGGCAGGTCGGTTCGCAAAGTGCATTCGACGATGCGGCTCGGCTCTGGTGGTGTCGTCATGTCAACGGGTAGACCATCTTGAGTTCGTCACCGTCGACCTCACCGGTGTAGCTGAAGCCCAACTTCAGATAGAACGGCCCGGCATTGCCCGGCAGCGGCTGGTGCGACAAGCCGACCGCATCGACACCCCAGCGCCGCGCTTCCTCGATCGCCCACTGCAAAGCCTGACGGCCGAGGCCGCGGCGCTGGTGGCGGGCGTCGATCATCACGCGCCAGACATACAGCTCCGACGCCGGCGCTTCCGCGTCCTGGCGCATGTCGTACAGCAGCAGCAGTCCCACCGGCGTTTCGCCTTCGTAGAGCGCCCATGGCGTGCCAGCCGGCTGGTAGGCGGCCTGGGC
>JBDSMV010000371.1:0-7069 GCA_039915715.1 Rubrivivax sp.
ATTCGCTGCCCACCAGGTCGGCGTCCGTTGAAGACCGGATCGCCGCGGCAAAGGCGCTCAGAAAGCCGCGCGCCTGTGCGTGGGTATCGCCAATGCCAGGGCTGCCGTGGCGGCGCACTTCCTGCAACGCGCCAGTCCAGTCCTGCAGAATCTTGCCCTCGTGCTGACGCAGTACCGCCGCCAATCCTTTGTCGTTTTGCATGATCTGATCCGTGAGGGCAATATGCAGACGGCGAGAGTGCTGCCTGTGCTTGATTATCGTGTGTGTGACAACGCTCGCAGCGGCTGTGCGCACGCAGGATCACAGATCGCGAATCCGTCAAGCGCAGCGGCGGCGCTGCCGACAAGTCCCCTTGGCGAGCAGAATTTTTCTCGGCATCCTTATTGATTGACCATGACATTTGGACCAAGGCGACCGAGTGGACATGGTGGTTTTGTACGTCGGCTTCCTGTTGGCTAAACAAGGAATTGGGGTGTCTGCACTGGGTCGAAAGGGTGAGCTCGCTGCATTCGGGTGCGGTCATTCGGCCGGCGGCGTCAGCATCGCCTCGACGGCGAACCCGTGCGCCTCTTCGACTTGACGGTCAATCGCACGACGTCGTCGGCCAGCGTCAAGTTCCGGAATGGACCGGTCGCCCGGTCGGCAGACCTTGGCCGACAGCTTTATGCCGCCGCCGACATTCAGCCGCCAAATTCGAACGACGGCTGCCGGTCTGAAACCGTCGTAGGGCGGAGCGCTCGTTGCTTAAACAACGACCCCAACCAGTTCGATCTGAGATGCGCATTTGGCAGCGCCCACTGCTCTCCTCAGGCACTGAACAGCCGTACCTGAGAGGGCTCCAGACCCAGGATCACCGAAGCCCCCACAGGAAGCTTCGACTGCCCGGCATGGTGCGGATGATCGACCGCCAACTCGTATTCACCCACACGCACTCGATACCGCGTGGACTCGCCCATGAACTCGCTGGCTTCGACACGGCCCGAGATCCACACCAGTCGCTCGTCGCGCTGCGCATCGGCCGCCTCGATCCGCAACGCATGCGGCCGAAAGCTGAGCATCAGCCGCGCACCGTCGGGTGCATCGAGCGCGTTGGGCGCTTCTGACGCATCAGCACCCAGCGGCAAACGCAACGCACCGAACCCCGCGACATCCAGCGTCATCATCCGGCCATCGCGCGCAACCACCCGCCCCGGCAGCAGATTCATGGTGCCGACGAACCCGGCCACGAACGGATTGACCGGGGTGTCGTAAAGATCAGCCGGCGCGCCCACCTGCTGTACCACCCCCTTGTCCAGCACCGCCATGCGGTCGGCGGTGGTCATGGCCTCTTCCTGGTCGTGGGTGACAAAAATCGTGGTGATGCCCAGGCGCCGCTGGAGCGCCAGCAATTCCTGGCGCATCTGCACCCGCAGGGTCTTGTCCAGATTCGACAGCGGCTCATCCAGCAGCAACACCTGCGGCTCGATCACGATCGTGCGCGCCAGTGCCACGCGTTGCTGCTGGCCGCCTGACAGCTGGTTCGGCTTGCGATCGGCATAACCCGACAAACCCACGGTGTCCAGCGCTGCGCCCACGCGCTGCTTCAACTCGGCCTTGGCCACCTTGCGTTCGACCAGCCCGAACGCCACGTTGTCCCACACGCTCAGGTGCGGCCACAGCGCATAGCTCTGAAACACCATGCCGATGTTGCGTTCCCACGGTGGCTGGCCGCTGACATCGCGGCCGTCGATCAGCAGCTCGCCATGCTGGTGGCGGTTGAAGCCGGCGATCAGGCGCAGCAGGGTCGACTTGCCCGAACCCGAAGGCCCCAGCAGCGCGAAGAACTCGCCGGGCTCGATCTTGAGGTTGATGTCTTTCAGCACCTCGACAGGGCCGTACGACAGCCGCACGTTGCGGCATTGGACGCTGACTTTTTTCATCCGGGATCAGGGTCTGGCGGGTGGGGTGGCTGAGCCATCGGCGGGTGGGGCTGTGGCTTCTTCAGATTCGTCGAACGGCGCCACATACGGGCCGACCAGCGCTTCTGCCGGCTCGGCAGGCAACGGCGCCACTGTCGGGTCGACCAACGCAGCCGGCTTGAACCGCTGCTCGGTGCGCGCCACCACGCGGTGCGACAGGTAGGTGCCGACGGCCACCACGATGATCGCCAGCACCCCGAGCGCCGCACCGGGCCCGCGCCCGGCGATGCTTTGCATGTAGAGGTAGATGCCATAGCTCATCGGCGCCTGCGATTCGGCGCTGACCAGCAGGATGGTGGCCGACAACTCCACCGCTGCGGTGATGAAACTGGTGACGAAGCCGGCCAGGATGCCGCCGGCCATCAACGGCACCACCACGCGCCGGATGGTGCGCATCTTGGTGGCGCCGACACTCTCGGCCGCTTCTTCCAGCGACACATGGACCTGCTGCAGCGCGGCCACGCACGACCGCAGCGCATAGGGCAGGCGCCGCACCGCATAGGCCAGCATGATCATGACCCAGGTGCCTGTCAGCAGCACCTCGGTGCCCGGCACCAGCACCCCCTTGTAGAAGCGCAGGAATCCGATCGCCAGCACGATGCCAGGCACCGCGAGTGACGCGGTGGCGATCCAGTCCAGCCATTGCCGTGCTGGCAGTTTGGTGCGCAGCAGCAAGTAGGCAATGGTCACGCCCAGCAGCACGTCGATGCCGGCAGCCAGGCCGCAATACAGCAGCGTGTTCTTGATCATGCCGCCCGAGTCCTGGAACACGGTTTCGTAGTGCGCCAGCGTGTACGCATCCGGCAATGGCGCAAAGCTCCAGACCTTGGCAAACGACAACAGCAGCACGCCGATGTGCGGCGACAGCACCAGCAGCAGCACCAGCCCGATCCACGCATACGCCATCACTGAACCCAGCGGAGACAGCTTGCGTTTGTGCAGGCTGGTGCCGCCTTTCTGGATCGTCGAGTAGTCCTTGCCCTTCAGTGCCCGCGCCGACAGCGCCATCGCCACGATCGAGAACACGATCATGATCACGCTGATGACATAGCCGGTCGGGTCCTCGAGCCCGACCTGCGTGATGCGCAGATAGGCCTGCGGTGCCAGCAGGTTGGTCTGGCCCATCACCAGCGGTGTGCCCAGATCGTCGAAGACCTTGACGAACACCAGCGACGCACCGGCCACGAAGCCGGGCAACGCCAGCGGAAAGATCACCCGCCTGAAGAGCCGCAAGCCGCGGCAGCCCAGGTTCATCGCGGCTTCTTCCATCGCGCCATCGATGTTGCGCAGTGCCACGGTCAGGTTCATCAGGATGAACGGAAAGTAGTGGATCGACTCGACGAAGACCACGCCGTTCAAGCCTTCCATCACCGGCACCGTGAAGCCGAAGTGCTCGTTGAGCAGCAGGTTGATCGATCCCGAGCGGCCGAAGATCAGTTGCAGCGCCACTGCGCCCACGAAGGGCGGCATGATCAATGGCAGCACCCCCAGCGTCTGGATCAGCACCGCGCCGCGGAACTGAAAGCGCACCGTGAAGTACGCCAGCGGCACCGCGATCAACGACGCGAACAACGCCGACAGCACTGCCACGTACAGGCTGTTGAAGAACGACTCGCGCAGCAGGCTCTGCGAGAAGAACGCGCCGAAGTGGCCCAGCGTGAAGCTGCCGTCGCCTTCGACGAACGCGGTGATGAAAACCCGTGCCACCGGCAGCACCAAAAACAAGAGCAGGAAGCCCAATACCAGCGCGCCGGCCAGCCACACTCCCGGGCGCGGCCAGCGGTGGTTGGCCGCAGCCACAGCGTTGCGCACGGGCGGCCGCGGGCCGGTGGCCGTGGGGGTCACGGAAGCCAAAGCGGTGTGGGTTGCCTGCGGATGCGGATCAGACCGAAGCGGCTACTTGACCAGGCCCAGTGCCTGCTCGGCCAGTGCCGTTGCACGTTCGTAGTTCTCGCGCGCATGGGTGCTCCAGCGGTCTTCCAGACCCGTGACCTGTTTGTTGACCTTGGCTTCGTTCTTGTTGGCGGTGAAGAGCGCCAAAAACTCTTTGTCGGCGGCCAGCTTGCTGCCCACCACCGGCGAGAACGCCAGTCCGCGGGCCTGCTTCAGCAACTCGGTGGCCTGCGTGTTGGGCTTCTTCGCCAGCGCTGCTTCGGCTGCGTGGATCGCCTTGCTGGCGGCTTGCAGTTCCTTGAGCCTGAAGGTGATGGTCTGGTCGAACATCGACGACACCACGTTGTAGCGCGACTCCGACAGGTCGCTATCGAAGTTGACCTTGGCGCGCTTGGCGATCTCGAACGGGTTCGGATAGCCAGCCGGCACCTTGCCGCCCATCTGCGCCGGCGGCAGGATCGGCAGGCGCGAGATCTTCGGGTCGAGCAGCAGCGCCTGGCCCTCGGCCGAGACCGTATACGAGATGAATTTCTTGGCTTCAGCGGGGTTTTTGGCCCCGGTCACGAGGCCGATGTTGGCCGGCACCACCGCGGTCACATCGGGGTAGACGAACTCGACCGGAAAGCCCGAGTACTTGCCCGCCAGGCCGAAGAAGTCGATCACCAGGCCGATGCCGTACTGGCCGTTGTTGACGCCGTCCGGAACCCCGAAGCTGCGCTCGGTGATGGCCGCGCTGTTGCCGGCGATCTGCAGCAGCTGGGTCCAGCCCTTGTCCCAGCCTTCGCCTTGCAGCATCGTCTCGACCGTCAAATGGGTGGTGCCCGAACGTGAAGGCGCGCTCATCGCCACATGGCCGTGGTAGATGGGCTTCGTGAGGTCGGCCCACTGGCGCGGCGCCGGCAGCTTGTTGGCCGCCATGTAGCGCGTGTTCCACATCAGGCCGTAGCCGGCCAGTGCCTGGCCCAGGTACAGACCGCTGGGGCTGTTGATCGGGTAGTTGCCGACCTTGGCCGGCACCGCGGTGTTGGCCAGCGCCGCCACGTTGTCCAGCAGCTTCAGACCCGACAGCACTTCGAAAGCATCGGGCGCCGAAGCCCAGAACACATCGGGACGTTGACCGACGGGCAGCTCGCGCACATAGGCAATGCCTTGCACGGTGTTCTTGTTCAGCACTTCGAGCTTGATGTCGGGGTTGGCCTTTTCGAACGCGGTCTTGTAGACCTGCGTCAGCTCCTTGGGAAACGAGGTCACGACGGTGACGGTGCCGGCGAGCGCAGTGATGGCGCACAGCGACAGGGCCAGTGCGGTCAGGCGAGGAATGGCGGTGCGGCTCATGGAAGCTCCTGAAAAGCGTGATGCAGAGGGCGCACGCTAACCGCGCCACCACAGTGCTGCCAATCAGGATTTGTGAGGCCCCGGTGTCAGCCCCGATGTCAGCCCCAGGGTTGCCCCTGACGGGTTGGGCCAGTCCACGGAGGGAACCAGCGCCCCCAGGTAGTCGACAGCCGCCGGCAACGACAGCAGTGCCGGCATCGACGCCACCTGCTGCAAGCGGCTGATCTGCTGGCGGTCCTTGTGCACGAACAGATAGCGCTCGCAGACCTGTTGCAGGATGTCCAGGTGCACCGGCTCGTTGGGGTGCACGCACAAAAACACCAGCTTGCCGGCTTCGCGCAGCCGTTTGAAGAAGTCGAGCATGAAGCCGATGTAGCCGTCCTGAGTGTTGAACTGCGGCTCGTCGAACAGGTGCACCACCGCCTGCGGCATGCAGGCCCGCTCCAGCATGAAGGCCGGCCGCGTGCGTCGAAAGCGCCGCAGCTGATAGGACTGGTGGTAGTGCAGCGCCATGCGCCCGCGCTCCCCATAGCGCACGCGGTGGATGTCCTGACCGGCCACCAGCACACGGCCTTCGGTGGGCTGGTTGCCGCCTGTGATCAGTTCGAACAGGGTGGTCTTGCCTGCGCCGTTGGCCCCCAGCACGCCGATCACGGCGGGCTCGTCGATTTGCAGTTCGGCCTGCAGCTCGAAAGTCGTTGTCGCGCGCGGCCAGCCCCGCCCGTAGCGCTTGACGAGCCGCTGCACATGCAAGAGGGGTGCGCCCATTCAGAGTCCCAGCCAACGGCGTTGCAGCGCCGGGTCTTCGCGCATCTGGGCAGCAGTGCAACCATGGACGATGCGGCCGCCCTGCATCACGTTGACGCGGTCGGCCACACCCAGCGCGCAGGCCACGTTCTGCTCGACCAGCACAACTGCAGCACCCTCGGCACGCAGCCGCACCACCGCACGCATCACGTCCTGCACCACCTTCGGAGCCAGGCCCTGGCTGGGTTCGTCCAGCAGCACCAGCCCCGGCGCGCCCATCAGCACGCGCGAGATCGCCACCATCTGCATCTCGCCGCCCGACAGGTTCTCGCATTCGCGCTTCATCAGGTATTCGAGCGCCGAAAACAGGCCGCAGCACTCGCCGATCGACCAGGCCCTGAAGCGCGTCTTCTTGCGCGCGATCTCGAGATTGCGCGCCACCGTCAGGGTCGGAAAGATGCGCCGGTCGTCGGGCACCCAGCCCACGCCCATCGCGCCGATGCGGTGGGTGGGCTCGCGCGTGATGTCGCGCCCGTCGAAATGGATCGAGCCGCGCCGTGCGGGGGTCAGCCCCAGGATCGCGCGCAGCGTGGTGGTCTTGCCGGCGCCGTTGGGGCCCAGCAGCGCCAGCACCTCGCCAGCCCGAACTTCAAGTGAAGGTCCGAACAGCACCTGCGTTTCGCCATAGAAGGCGTCGATCGAATCGATCGACAGCAGCGGTGCGGCTTCGGGCATCGGCAGCGCACTCATGCTGCCAAACCTCCCAGGGCCGACCGTTGCACCCAGGGGTTGTCGCGCAGGTTTGACGGCGTGTCCTCGGCGATCACCTGACCCCAGTGGATGACCGACACCCGGTCGGCCAGTGCGAACAAGAATCGCATGTCGTGTTCGATGATGACGATCGTCACCTGCTGCTTCAGAGAGACCACCAGGTCCGCCAGCCGCGCCGTGCCTTCGGTGCCGAGCCCGGCGGTCGGCTCGTCCAGAAACAAGAGCTTCGGCCGCGCCGCCAGCGCCACGCCGATCTCGAGCGCCCGCCGCTCGCCATACGACAGGCTGCGCGACGCCGCGCGTTCCTTGCCCGCCAACCCGACGCGCTGCAGGATCGTCCGGGCCTCGTCGTAGGCCGACGCCT
>JBDSMV010000372.1:0-5461 GCA_039915715.1 Rubrivivax sp.
GGTTGACGAACTGGGTCTGGTCGATCGGCAGCGGCGGGCTCTGCAATCCGACCGTGGTGTTGATGGCCGGGCCGGCGGCAGTCAGCGCGCCGCGGCTGTCCTTGGTGACTTCGAGGCTCAGGATCACGTTGCCTTCGGGGGTGATCTGCGGTGTCACTTCAAGCCGCAGGCTGGCCTTCCTGAACTGAACCGAGGTGGCGCCGCTGGACGTGGCTTGCTGGTACGGAATCTCTTCGCCCTGCTCGATCCGCGCCTTGTTCTGGTCGGCGGTAATGACGCGCGGGCTGGAGACGATGTTGCCCTTGCCTTCGGCCTCCAGCGCTGACAGCTCCAGGTTCAGAAAGCGATTGGCGGTGGCACCGAACAACGACAACGCGAAAGTGGCGGCGTTGGTGCCGCCGAAGCTCGTGGTGTTGGCCGGCAGGTTGACGAACTGGGTCTGGTCGATCGGCAGCGGCGGGCTCTGCAATCCGACCGTGGTGTTGATGGCGCTGTAGTTGCCGCCAATCGCAATGCGGTTGTCGCCGCCGACGCTGTAACCGGGGGTGCCGCCGCGGATGCCGCGTGCGTCCAGCCCACCCAGCTTGATGCCCAGCGCCCGGCCGAAGCTGTCGTCGGCTTCGACGATGCGGGCTTCGATCAGCACCTGGCGCACCGGGATGTCGATCTTCGTGATCAGCTCTTGCACCTCTTGCAGCTTGCTCGGGATGTCGGTGACAAACAGCTGGTTGGTGCGGGGCTCGGCCAGTGCACTGCCGCGGTTGGTCAGCAGGCGCGAACTGCCGACGCTGCCACCGCCCGCGCCGCCACCGCCGCCACCGAGCGTGCTGGTGCCGTTCAACTGTGCGGCGATCGTTTCTGCGCGGCCGTAGTTCAACTGGAACGACTGCGTGCGCGTCGGCTCCAGCTCGGTCACCTTCTTCTTGGCTTCGAGCTCGATCTGTTCCTTGGCGGCCAGCTCTTCCTTGGGCGCGATCCACAGCACGTTGCCGGTCTTGCGCACCCCCAAACCCTTGGCCTGCAAGATGATGTCCAGCGCCTGGTCCCAGGGCACGTCTTTGAGGCGCAGGGTGACGGTGCCGGTCACGCTGTCGCTGGTGACGACGTTGAAGTTGGTGAAGTCTGCGATCACCTGCAGCAGCGCCCGCACCTCGATGTTCTGGAAGTTCAGGCTCAGCTTCTCGCCTTGAAAGCCCGGGCCTTGCACCAGTTTGTTGGGGTCGACTTTCTGCTGCCGCACTTCGAGCACGAACTGGTTGTCGCTCTGGTAGGCGCTGTGTTCCCAGTTGCCGGAGGGTTCCACCACCATGCGCACGCGGTCGCCGCTCTGGAAGGTGGTGATGGTCTTGACCGGGGTGCCGAAGTCGGTCACGTCCAGCCGTCGGCGCAGGTTCTCGGGCAGAGTCGATCGCAGGAATTCAACCACCAGGCTCTGGCCCTGCTGGCGGATGTCGACTCCCACCTGCGCGCTCGGCAGGTTGACGATGACGCGTCCGGCACCATCGGCGCCGCGGCGGAAGTCGATCTCGCGCAGCGTCTGGGCGTTGGCGTTCTGTGCCGGTGCGAATTGCACCGACTGGTCCGGCGCAGCGCCCACCAGCGCGGGCGCAGAGGCGTCCAGCACCAGCAGCAGGGTCTTGCCCTGCAGCTGTGCGCGGTAGCTGGTGGGTTGCTTCAGGTTCAGCACCAGGCGCGAGCGGTCGCCGGCCTGCGCCACGCTGACCGAACGCAGGTTGCCCTGGTTGATGTCGATGCTGCTGCGCCCGATGGCGTTGGTGACACCGGGCAGGTCAATGGCGATGCGCGGCGGCGCCTGGATCGAGAACCCGGTCGGCACTGCGGCCAGCGGCTCGCTCAGCTCGATTCGCACGACCTCGGTGCCGGCCTGCTGGCTGCTGGTGATCGACTGGATCGCGTTCTGCGCCCAAGCCGTGGCCGGCAACAGCAGGGCGCCTGCGGCGGTCAGTGCGGCAAGTGCTGCGCGCCAGTGGGACATGGTGGAAGTCTCCTGCGGGGGGTGTGCGGGGCCGTTGGCAACAACAGGCGCCGGCCGTGAAATCAAGGGGCGCGGGGCTACCGACGCATCGGTCAGCGGGCGCGGCGTGCGTGCGGCGGCCGCGGTCATCGCGGGCGATCCTGAAGTTGCAGCTGGGTCGGCCGTTCGATCCATTCGCCGGTGGCGTCCTGAACGATTTCCTGCAGCTCGATGCCGGTTTCGGTGATCTTTTTGACGCGACCGTAGTTTTGGCCCAGGTGGTCGCCGACCTTGACCTGATAGAGCAGGTTGTCGACCCGCAGCAGTGCCGACGGCGTGCCGCGGCTGACGCTGCCCACCATCGTCATGCTGTCCAGCGGATAGGCTTCCAGCGGTTCCTTGCGGCGATTGACCTGTGACGCCAGCAGTGAATTCGGTCCGCGCGTTTCCTGCTTCAGCGCCACCGACAGCTTTTGGGCACTGAAGGGCTCGACGGCTGCCGCTGCCAGATACGGCTGCGGGTCGAAGCGCTTGGGCGGTTGCAACGGCGACACATTGGGCTTGACCTCGCGCCGCTGCTGCTCCATCCAGGCTGACAGTTCATCGTGGTCGGCACTGCAGCCGGCAAGCGCCAGCATGCTCAGTGCCCCAGCCAATGCGAACAGGGCCTTCGTTCTGGCCTTCGTCAGGGCGCTCATTTCACGGCTCCGGGAGCCTTCGCGGCGGCGGCGGCCTTGCGCTGCTCGGCGACCTCGGTCGCATCCAAGTAACGGTAGGTGCGAGCGGTGGCGTCCATCGCCAGCGTGCCGCCGGGTAAGGGCTCGCGCGACGCTTGACCGGCGGGGCCAACACCTGGGGCGATGCTCAGGTTCTGCAGCGTGACGATGCGCGAAAGGTTGGCCACGTCAGCGGCGAAAGCGCCGATGTCGTGGTATTTGCCGCTGACGCGGATCGCGATCGGCAATTCGGCGTAGTAGTCCTTGACCTGCACCTGACCGGGTCTGAAGAGCTCGAACTGCAGCCCACGGCCCAGGCCGGCCTGGTTGATGTCGGACAGCAGCGCGTCCATCTCGGCCTTGCCCGGCAGTTGCTTCTCCAGCTGGGTCACGAATTCCTGCACCTGCAGCTTCTGCTTGCGCAGCTCGCTCAGGTTGACGGCTTGCGAAAGACGGCTGCGGTAGTCGGACTTCAACCCCGGCTCGCGTTGGCGCGCCGCTTCAAGCGTGTCGGCACTGTCGGACAGCATCAGGAGCCACCCGAGTCCGACCACCACCGCAGCGGCCGCGAGGAACACGGCTGCTTTGGGCAGCACCGGCCACTGGCCGGGCTCGCGCGTGTTGAGGTTGCGAAACTGCGATGCCGCGTTGTCAAAGTAACCGGAGACATCGACGCCTCTGGAAGTGGTGGGGGTGAAGGTGCTGGACGTGGCCATGGCGCGCTCAGGAAACTTTGGCGGGCGTGCTGCCCGGGTTGGTGCCGCTGGTCGTGTTGCTCGCGGGCCCACTTGTGCCAGAGGCTGCAGGCTCGGCTGCGGCAGCCTGCGGACGCTTGATCGTCACCCGCATCGAGAAGTCGAACAGGCGCCGCTGCTCTCGGTTGGCGGTGGTCACGGCCACGGCCTTGATCTCGACCAGTTCGGGCTTTTCGAGCCAGGGCGAGTTGTAGAGCGTGTTGCGCAACAGTTCGGACACGCGTTCGTTGGTTTGCGCCACCCCGGTCACGGTTACCACCTGCCCGACCTGCTTGATCGACGTCAGGTAGACGCCTTCGGGTGTCTGCGCCGTCAGCTCGTTGAGCAGGTGCACCGGCACGTTGCGGTCGGTTTGCAGGTCTTCGACCGACTTCTGGCGCGCCTTCAGCGCATCGATCTCCGAGCGCAGCGTGGCGATGTCCTTGATCTGGGTGTCGAGCCTGGCGATCTCGGTGCTCAGAAAGGCGTTGCGCGATTCCTGCGCCGCGGTCATCTGCTGCAGCACCGAATACCAAAGACCGACGATCAGCACACCGGCCACAGCGCTGATGCCGAGACCGACGAAGAAAGCGCGTTTGCGCTGGAGCCGCCGCGCCTCGCGGTGCGGCAGCAGGTTGATCAGGATCACTGCAGGAACCTCCGCATGGCCAGCCCGCAGGCCGTCAGGTACGACGGCGCTTCGCGGCGCAGGCGCGTTTCGCGCACGGCCGAGCCCAGTTGCATGTGGTCGAACGGGTTCACCACGCTCGACGCGAAGCCGGTCAGTTCGGTGACACGGTCCTTGAGCCCGGGCAGGGTGGCGGTGCCGCCGGCCAGCATCACGTAGTGCACCTTGTGGTGCGGCGTGCTGGTGAAGAAATACTGAAGCGCGCGCCCGATCTCCTGCGACAGGCTGTCGACGAAGGGGTTCAGGATCGCGGTCTCGAAATCTTCCGGCAGGTCGCCCGACAGCTTCTTGACCTCGGCTTCTTCGAAGCTGAAGCCGTACTGGCGGCTGATGAGCTGGGTCAGCTGTGAGCCGCCGAAGGCTTGGTCGCGGTCATAGAGCATTTCGTCGTCGCGCAGCACCTTCAGGCTGGTGGTGTCGGCACCGATCTCGAACAACGCCACCAGGGCGTCGCGGCCTTCGTTGGGCAAAGCTCCCACCACGCGGCTCATCGCCAGGCGCGAGGCATGCGACTCGATGTCGAGCACCGCCGGCTTCAGCCCTGCGGCTTCGGCGAGCGCCTGGCGGTCCTGCACGCGGTCCTTGCGGCTGGCAGCGATCAGCACTTCGACATCGCCGGCCGAGGTGGCGCTGGGGCCGATGACGCAGAAGTCCAGACTGACTTCGTCGAGCGAGAACGGGATGTACTGGTTGGCCTCGGACTCGACCTGCAGTTCCATCTCTTCTTCGCGCAGGCCGGCCGGCAGCATGATCTTCTTGGTGATGACGGCCGACTGTGGCATCGCCATCACGGCCTGCTTGGTCTTGCTGCCGCTCTTGACCACCACGCGTTTGACAGCAGCGGCGACCTCGTCGAACTTCTCGATCTGGCCGTCGGTGATCCAGCCTTTTTCGAACGGTTCGGAGGCGAACCGCTCCAGCACGTATTCACCATTGGCCGACTGCCCGAGTTCGACCAGCTTGACGCTGGAAGAACTGATGTCGAGCCCGATCATGGGCGGGTGCTTGCGACCCAGCAACGCATCAAGGAAACCCAATTACAAACTCCTAAGCCCGCACGGCTTTGAGAAAGAACAGTGGCGATAAACGACCGCTAACGCGACGGCAGGCGTGTTAAGAAGTTACATGAATGCTAGCAGTAAAGCCCTTGTGCACTCACGAGAAAAGCACCCCTGACACCCCGTAGACGTTGCCTTTGGAAGACGCTATTTCTGGTGCTTTGAAACAACCGGAAAGCCTGTGCCAACGGCTCAGGGCGCGCGTGAAAGATGTCACGATCGGCCGACCACCAACCCCCTTCCTATAATCTTTCGACCCGTGCTTCGGGTTCTGTATGGCGACGAGAACG
>JBDSMV010000398.1:0-4266 GCA_039915715.1 Rubrivivax sp.
AGTTGACCGGCGAGTTCCAGGGCCCGTGTCTCGACCTGTTCGTCCGCGACGGCTTCGCTGGCCAGGCCCATGGCAGCCGCTTCGGAGCCCGAGATGGCTTGCCCCGTCAGTAGCAATTGCATCGCGCGGAACTTGCCCACCGCCCGGGTCAGGCGCTGGGTGGCCCCGCCGCCCGGCATCAGGCCGATCAGCACCTCCGGCTGCCCGAAGCGGGAGCCCAGGCCAGCGATCACAATGTCCGCATGCAGGGCCAGCTCGCAGCCACCGCCGAGCGCATGGCCGCGAACAGCGGCGATGACGGGCTTGCGGCAGGCGGCGATGGCGCCCCACAGGCGGTCCATGCGGCGGTGGACGATCTCCAGCGGCTCCGCCTCAACGTACTCGCCTAGATCCGCGCCGGCGCAAAAGGCGCGTTCGCTGCCGGCCAGCACGATGGCGCGAACGGTGGCGTCGGCCTCCAGCCTTGTGAAAGCTTCGGCAAGCGCCACGCGCAGTTGCAGGTTGAGCGCATTCAGCACCTTGGGCCGATTCAGACGCACGACGGCGACGGCGCCTTCCGGGCGCTCTTCGATCAGCACGGCGTCGTCCATCACGGTGCCGTCTTCCGGCCGAACACCGGCGCACGCTTTTCGAAGAACGCGGCGACCGCTTCGGCGTGATCAGCCGTGTGGTGTGCAAGGCCCTGCAGACGGCCGGCGGCGTCGAGCGCGTCGTCCAGCGTGCCATGGCGGGCCTGTTGCAGAAGTTGCTTCGTCCAGCGCAGCACCTGCGGCGGATTCGCGGCAATGCGTCTCGCGAGCGCGAGCGCTTCCGGCAACAGGTCTGCCTCATCGACGACGCGGCTGACGAGACCGATCTCCAGCGCGCGCTCGGCGTCGATCGTGTCGCCAGTCAGCGCCATCTCGGCCGCGGCTGCGCTGCCGATAATGCGTGGCAGCAGCCAGCATCCGCCATCGCCCGGAATGATGCCGACCTTCACGAAGCTTTCGGCAAATCGCGCACGTCGGCTCGCGATGCGGATGTCGCACATGCAAGCAAGGTCGTTGCCCGCGCCCATCGCCGGTCCGTTGACCGCGGCGATGATCGGTACGCCGAACTTCGCAAAGGCGCGGGGAATGCGCTGTATGCCGTTGCGGTAGTTGGCCGCGATCTCTTCGGGGCTGCCCGCAAACATACCCTCGCGGTCGCGCATCTCGGCCACGTTGCCGCCCGAGCAGAACGCGCTTCCGGACCCGGTGAGAATCGCAGCGCGCACATCCAGGTCGGCGTCCAGCTCTGCGAGCACCGTCTCGAAGGCGGCGTAGAGGTCATCACCCGACAGCGCATTGCGCGTCGCGGGTCGATTGATGGTCACGATGGCGATGGCGCCGTCGCGTTCGACCAGCAGGGGCCCGTCCATCAACCCACCCGCTCGATGGCCACGGCGATGCCTTGGCCAACGCCGATGCACATCGTCAGCAGCGCGCGACGGCCGCCGGTTCGTTGCAGCTGTCGCAGCGCCGTGAGCGCGAGCCGCACGCCAGACATGCCTAGCGGATGTCCGAGCGAAATGGCACCGCCGTTGGGGTTGACATGCTCGCCATCGTCCGGAAGGCCCAGTTCGCGCAACACCGCGAGCCCTTGTGCTGCGAAGGCTTCGTTGAGCTCGACGACATCGAAATCCTTGATCGAGAGCCCGATCTGCTCAAGAAGTTTGCGGGTCGCGGGAACCGGCCCGATGCCCATCACCCGCGGCGGAACGCCCGCCGTGGCCATACCGAGAATTCGGGCTTGTGGCGTGAGCCCGGCGCGTGCAATGCCCCGCTCGCTCGCCACGATCAGCGCAGCGGCGCCGTCGTTGACGCCAGATGAGTTGCCCGCTGTGACGGTGCCGTCGGCGCGAAACGCGGGCTTCAGCTTGGCAAGATCCTCGGCTGTCGTCTCGGGACGCGGATGTTCGTCGCAATCCACCCGCTGGGTCATCCCCTTCTTGCGGCCTGGCACATCGACCCCCACGATCTCTTCTGAGAAGACTCCTGCCGCGAGTGCCGTCGCGTAGCGCCGCTGGCTGCGCAGCGCGAATGCGTCTTGGTCGGCCCGCGTCACGCCGTGTTCACGGGCCACGTTCTCTGCCGTCTCACCCATGGCGTCGGTGCCGTGCAGCGCATGCATCCGGGGATTGACGAAGCGCCAGCCGATCGTCGAGTCGTGCACCTCGGCGTGGCGGGAGAAGGCCGCCGTCGCCTTCGGCATCACGAACGGCGCGCGGCTCATGCTCTCTACACCGCCCGCGATGATCAGGTCAGCCGCACCCGCCCCGATGGCGCGCGACGCGCAGGCCAGCGCTTCCAGCCCGGAGCCGCACAGGCGGTTGACGGTTGCAGCCGCCGCGGTCACCGGCAGGCCGGCCAGCAGCGCAGCCATGCGCGCAACGTTTCGATTGTCCTCGCCCGCCTGGTTGACGCAGCCGTAATAGACCTCTTCGAGCTGATCCCAGTCGAGCGTTGGATGGCGCGCAACCAGCGCCTGCATCGGCACGGCGCCAAGGTCGTCGGTGCGCATGCCGCTGAGCGCGCCGCCGTAACGGCCGATGGGCGTGCGAACGCCATCGCAGATGAAAGCCCTGTTCATACGATCACAATCCCAGCACGCGCTCGGCGTTTCCGTGCATGACCTTTTCCATTACCGCGTCGGAGTAGCCGAGCTCGTTCCATTCGCGCAGGATGCGTTCGTAGGGCAGGCTCGGGTAGTCGCTGCCGAACATGACCTTGTCCTGCAGGCGGCCGCGAATGTCGACTTTCAGGTTCCCGGGAAAGTGCTTTGGTGCCCAACCCGACATCTCCCAGTACACGTTGCCCTTGTGCAGCGCGACCGCCGTCGTTTCGTCGACCCACGGCCAGCCCGGGTGGGCCATGAGGATCTTCAGGTTCGGGAAGTCGGCAGCCAGGTCGTCGATGTGCGACGGGTGCGCATGCCGCACGCGGGCACCGTTGCCGCCCGGCATGCCTGCACCCATGCCGGTCGTCCCGACGTCGATCATCACCGCTGCGCCGAGGGCGTTGATCTCCTCGAACAGCGGGTAGTAGCGGTGATCGTTGACCGCGAAGTGCTGCATGATGGGGTGGAAGTGAAAGCCGATGAAGCCGAGCTCCTTCACGGCGTGCTTCACCTGCCGGATGGCAATCTCGCCCTTGGCAGGTTCAACGGCGCCCCAGCACTGGATGACGCGTTCAGGATGTCGCTTCCAGATGGCGTGCACGTAGTCGTTGTCACACGGCGGTGTCGCAACCGTCGTCTCCAGGTCAAGCGCCACCAGACACGCTTCGACCTTCGCGCCTGCGAACTCGGCGATCACGTCGTCTTCGGACTTGGCGACCCAGTCTCGTTTCCAGTACGTCGCAAGCGCTTGCGGGTAGGGGCCTTGGGCGTCGATCCAGGTCTGGGTACCGGGATAGCAATGCAGGTCGATGATTCGCATGAGCTGTTTTAGGTGGATAGTTGGGCGGCGATGCGTTCGGTCAGTTCTTTCTTGGAGACCTTTCCGAAGGTTGAGACCGGGAAGTCAGGCACCACCTCGAGTCTTTCGGGCAGCTTGAATTTCGCGATCTCGAGCGTCTTCAGAAAGTCGACCAACTCAGCCAGTGACAAGCTCTGGCCCGAGCGCAGGATCACGTAGGCGCACATCTTTTCGCCCAGCGCCGCATCCGGCATGGGCACGCACGCGACGTTCTGCACTGCCGGGTGCATGAGGATGAAGTTCTCGATCTCCTCGGCACTGATCTTTTCTCCGCCGCGGTTGATCAGGTCTTTCTTGCGACCTTCGACGACATAGTTCCCGCTCGGATGTTTCCTCAGCAAGTCGCCCGACCGGTAGAAGCCTTCGGGGGTGAACTGGCGCTCGTTGTATTCAGGAACGGCGTAGTAGCCGCGCAGGGTGTAAGGACCCCGACACGCCAGCTCGCCGACCTGGCCGTCTGCGACTTCCTTGCCTTCGTCGTCGATCAGAATCACTTCGTCGTCGGCGCACACCGGCCGGCCGCAGGTCTCGAGCAGAACTTCTTCCGAGTCGCCTTTTCGCACGAACATCAGAAGACCTTCGCTCATGCCGAAGTTTTCCTGAACGAATGCGTTCTTGAAGAGTTGGCGTGTGCGCAGGCGTACCTCGGGCTGCATCCGCTGGCCACCGCTCTGTATCTGTTCTACGGAGTCGAGATTGAAGCGCGAGATCGACGGGTCGTTGATTAGGCGGATCAGCAACGCGGGCACAACCTTCAAGTGAGTGACCCG
>JBDSMV010000410.1:0-7506 GCA_039915715.1 Rubrivivax sp.
AGCAGGTGCACCTGGGCGCGGGTGCCATCGAGCTGAATCTGCACCGACAGCGGACCCATCTCCGCCGGGTTCAACTCCAGCCGCGCCTGCTGCAGGCCCTGGCGCACGAAGGTGGCGATCGAAGCGCCCAGCTGGGCCGCGAAGTCGGGGCTGCCGGGGCTGGCCAGCAAGCGGGTGGGCAGGCCGGCGATCGCTGCCGTGGTGGCCGCGGCAAGCGCGCCAAGCGGGCCCGCGCTCGATGGCAACAAGCCCGCGGTCACGGGATCGGCGCCTTCGCGGTTGCGGGTTGCGTCCGCCACCGCCGCCCCGTTGTCGCGGGCGATCAGCCCCACGGCCGTCGCCGCCGCAGAGCCCGATCCGGCGGCTGTTGCCGCGACCACACCAGGGTCGGCCGATGGCAGCGACGCAGCACCGGTTGCCGGACCCTCGGGATGCACAGCGGATGCCTGCGCGCCGATGGCCGGCGCGGCGTCGGGTCCCGACGGCACCGGCTGTGCGGTGTTCGGGTTCTTGTCGACAGCCCGTTCGATCCGTTCGGCAGTTGCTGCCGCAGTCGCAGCCGCAGCCGCACCCGCCGCAGTGACGCGGTCGGTGTCGGTGGTCGGCCCGGCAGCAGCGCCACCCGACAGCGCGGGTCCGGCAGGCGCGTCCGTGCGCTTCTCGCTGACCGCATCCACCACCGGCTGCAAGGTGGACCACCAGGGCAACGGGGTGCCCTGCAGTTCGTCGATCGGCGCTTCGCTATCGCCATCGCCATCACCTGCCTCGTTCGATGCCGGAAACGACACCGGCATGTGTTCGGGGTCGCTGCCGTCCAGCCGCTGTTCCTGTGTCGTCGGCCGCGTGGCCTCCTCCGCCTTTTTCGCAGCGGCCGGGTGTGCGGCGGCTGCGGATCTGGCGGTGGCTGCATCGCGCTGCCTGGACGCAGCCGCTGCACGGTCGGCGTCGGGTTCCTGGTGCGGTGGCGGGATCTGGGCGGGCTCTGGTTTGGTTTCGAGCTTGGGCGGCGATCCCGGCGTCGATCCAGGCACCACAGGCGGTCGCGCGACGTTCGCGCCCAGAACGCCGCTCGGCGGCGGCTGATGGAGCCCGGGCTGCGTGGCGCCGGCACGGTCCAGCAGTGTGGCGAAGCCGCCCTGGCGGCGGGCGTCGGCCAGTGACGCAGCGCTTTCGCGCCCGCCACCCACCGGTGGCAGGCTCTGGGGCAGGGACTTCGGCGACAAGGCGGGGGTCGGGTTCATCGTGGGTGCTCCGCAGGGTGTTCAGTGGACGATCGACAGGGGAAGCCGGTGTGCCGGCGGCTTCAGACAGGGGCAGCTTCGAGCGGCAGCCGGCTGAAGCGCTGGGCTGCGGCTTCGTCGGCCTGGCGCTGTTCGCGCTGGACGCCGCTTCGCAGCGCCACTTGCAGGCGGCGTTCCATCAGCTTGCGCACCGACGCCACACGCAGCTCACGCGCCAGCAGATCGCAGCGCAGCGCGACGGCGCGGCGCTGCGCCACATCCAGCGACTGCTGCTGCATCGTCACCGCCTGTTCAAGCCGCTGCATGAAGCCGTCGTGGCAGCGCAGCAGGTCGATGGCGGCGCTGCGGCCGTTCGTGGCCGGGTTGCGTTGTCGGGTGTCGCTGCGGTAGGTGGCCAGCTGGCGCGCCTGCTCCAGCAGCTGGCTGCTGTGGGCATCCGCCTGTTGCAGCGCCACAAGCGCGGCATCGCGCTGCCGCACGGCCAGGTCGAGCAAGGTGTTCAGGGCTTGGGTCATCGGTGGGTGCGAAAGCAGGGACTTCGAGCGGCTGGAAGCGCTTACGTGGCATTGCCGGAGGTCTGCATCAGGCGGCACACCTGGTGCTGGCTGCTGGCCAGGTCGGCGCGGTCGTGCATGTCTTGCTGCAGCAATGCGCAGATCTGCGGATGCAGTCGCACGGCGGTGTCGAGTTCAACGTCGTGGCCCGGCACGTAGGCACCGAGCTGGATCAGGTCGCGCGCTTTGGCATGACGCGACAGCAGCATCCGCAGGCGCCGCGCGGCCTGCACATGCGCGCTGCTGGCGACCGCGGTCATCACGCGTGAGATCGATCGTTCGACATCGATCGCCGGGTAGTGCCCGCCTTCGGCCAGTTCGCGGCTCAGCACGATGTGGCCGTCCAGGATGCCGCGCGCCGCATCGGCGATCGGGTCCTGCGGGTCGTCGCCTTCGCTCAGCACGGTGTAGAAGGCAGTGATCGATCCGTGGCCGTGGGCGCCGTTGCCGCTGCGCTCTACCAGTTGCGGCAGCTTGGCGAAGCAGCTCGGCGGGTAGCCCTTGGTGGCCGGCGGCTCGCCGATCGCCAGTGCGATCTCGCGCTGGGCCATCGCAAAGCGGGTCAGGCTGTCCATCAGCAGCAGCACATGCAGCCCCTGGTCTCGAAAATGCTCGGCGATCGCAGTGGCATAGCTGGCGCCCTGCATGCGCAGCAGTGGCGGTGCGTCGGCCGGCGCCGCCACCACCACGCTGCGCGCGAGCCCCGCTTCGCCCAGGATGTCTTCGATGAATTCCTTGACTTCGCGACCGCGTTCGCCGATCAGCCCGACCACGATCACATCGGCTTCGGTGTAGCGCGCCATCATGCCGAGCAGCACGCTCTTGCCCACACCGGTGCCAGCGAAGAGGCCGATGCGCTGCCCGCGGCCTACCGTCAAAAGTGCGTTGATGGCGCGCACCCCGGTGTCCAGCGGGGTGCGGATCGGGGCCCGGTCCATGGCGTTGATCGGACGCCTGGCCATCGGTGCCGAGGTCACGTCCTGCAGCGGTCCCAGGCGGTCGATCGGCGCGCCATGCGAATCGACCACGCGGCCGAGCAGACCGGCGCCCACTGGCAGGTGCAGGCCGCGGTCTTCGCTGCGCCGCCACAGGTGGGCTTCGTTGCCCAGGCGCGGCGGCACGCACGGTAGGGCGCGCGGCACCACGCGGGCGCCGCTGGCCAGGCCGTGCAGCTCGCCGGTGGGCATCAGGTAGGCGCGGTCGCCGTTGAAGCCCACCACCTCGGCCAGCACTGTGGTGCGGGACGAGCCTTCTGACATCACTTCGCACACCGACCCCCCCGGCACGCGGATGCCGGCGGCTTCCAGCACCAGCCCGTTGACGCGCAGCAACGTGCCCACCATTTCCAGCGGCTGCGGCAATGCGGCATGGTCCTGCAGGTCCTGCAAGTGGCGCGACCAGCGGGCCGCGCGGGCCACCAAGCGGTCGTCGAGCGACGGGGGCAGGGCGGCGGCCGGGTTCATCGCGCGACGCGCGTTGACGCGTCGGTGCGGCCCGGTTGGCGCGCGGCTGCGGCTCGATCGGGGGGGACGTGGTCGGCTCGATGGCCGTCACCGGTGTCGGCGCCGCTTTCGTTGCGGTTGGCGTTGGCGTTCGCGTTGGCACTGCCGCGGTCGCTGTCGTCGCTGCAGCCGCCATCGGCCGCGCCCTCGGTGTCGTCACAAGCGCCGATCAGCGTGGCTTCGCTGCCGAACGCGGCCGCGGCCAGCACCCAGCGGTTGCAGAGCCGGGCGTCGATCGCGCCGACATCGCTCAGCACCATGACCCCACCGCGTTCGATCGTGGGGTCGGCCTGCAGCCGGGCACCGCGCGCGCGCAGGGTTTCATCGGCGCCTTCGGCCACCAGCGGCAGGTCCTGTGGATGCACCCGCACCGTGATCTGGCGCGCACTGAGCATGATGGCGCTGACGGCTTCGGCAGCCACCGCCGCCACGAGCCCAGGCCGCTGCTGCAGTTCGGTGCGCAGCACCTGCCGGGCCAGCAGCACGGCGGTTTGCGACAAGGCGTCGCCGATCTGCGTGTCCAGCGCCGACAGTTGATCGTCGAAGGACTGCAGCAACGCGCCGACCTGCGCCGTGGCCTGTTGGGCGAAGCTCTGCTTGAACGATTCCAGCGCCACCAGCCCGTCCCGGTAGCCCTCTTGATAGCCGGCCTGGCGTGTGGCAGTGATGCGCGCTTGCCACTCTTCGGGGGTGGTTTCGCGCGTTGACGCCGCAGCCGCAGCGGCGGGGCCGGTGCGCGGTTCGCTGCGCCGTTCGGCGTGGTTGTCGGTGCGACGGTCGGCGCCGAGGTTGCCCGGCTGCCAGCTCGCGAAGTCCTGCCCCAGTTCCTCGGCCGGAATGAAGCGGCCATAGCCGCTGCCGACCTTCGAGCCCTCGGGCGCCGGCACGTTCTTGAAATGGCCCGCGGCCTTGCTCACACGAACTGCTCTTCACCGCCGCCGGCCAGCACGATCTGGCCTTCGTCGACCAGGCGGCGCACGATCTTCAGCATCTCTTTCTGTTCGGCTTCGACTTCGGACAGCCGCACCGGGCCGCGCGCGTCCAGGTCTTCACGCAGGGTCTCTGCCGCCCGCGTCGACATGTTCCTGAAGATCTTCTCGCGCAGCACCGGGCTCGCACCCTTCAAGGCGATCACCAGCGACTCGCTCTGCACTTCCTTCATCAACGACTGAATGCCCTTGTCGTCGATCTTCTCGACATCGTCGAAGGTGAACATGTTGTCCATGATCTTCTGCGCCAGCTCGTGGTCGGCTTCACGCACGAAGTCCAGCACCGAGGTCTCCACCGTGCTGCCCAGCATGTTGAGGATCTCGGCTGCGGTCTTGGCACCTCCGAGGCTGCTCTTCCTGCCGCGGTCGCCGCCGGCCAGCACCTTGCTCATGACCTCGTTCAAGTCGCGCAGCGCGGCCGGCTGGATGCCGTCGAGCGTGGCGATGCGCACCATGACCTCGTTGCGCTGGCGTTCGACGAACAGCTTCAGCACGTCGGCGGCCTGGTCGAATTCCAGATGCACGAGGATCGCCGCGACGATCTGAGGGTGTTCGTTGCGCAGCAGCTCGGCCACCGACGTGGGGTCCATCCACTTCAGGCTTTCGATGCCGGTCACGTCGCTGCCCTGCATGATGCGGTCGATCAACAGCGCGGCCTTGTCTTCGCCCAGCGCCTTGCGCAGCACGGCCTTGACGTACTCGTTGGAGTCGGGCACCAGCATGCTTTCCTTGTCGGCCAGCGCCTGAAAGCTGTCCATCACCGCTTCGACCCGCTCACGCGAAATCGCTTTCATGCGCGCAATGGTTTCGCCCAGCCGCTGCACCTCTTTCGGCGCCAGATGCTTGAAGACCTCGGACGCTTCTTCCTCGCCCAGACTCATCAGCAGGATGGCGGCGTTCTCGAGCCCGGTTTCGTCCAGCGGTGCAGCAGCCATCAGCGACCCATCCCTACAGCCGAATAGCCCATCTGCCGCCGATCGATCGTGAGCGAAGCGTCGCGAACCCACCAAGTA
Organism: Rubrivivax sp.; assembly: GCA_039915715.1. GTDB lineage: Bacteria > Pseudomonadota > Gammaproteobacteria > Burkholderiales > Burkholderiaceae_C > Rubrivivax. The sequence goes on from JBDSMV010000410.1 coordinate 5,300, forward strand.
GAGCCGCGGAACTGGCTTTGCCAGGCCGCAGGCGAGCGCCCCCTCGGGGGGCAGGGAGCGAAAGCGACCGTGGGGGCCTCATTCATTGCGTGGGGGTTAACCGTTCACCCAACCACGCACGATGTGCGCGACCGCAGCCGGGTTCTGCTTGGCCATCGCACGCACCGCTTCCAGTTTGAGGTTCTGACTCGGACCTGCAATGGCGGCCCTTGCCGATGCCGACACGATCGGACTCGGCTCGACTTCGACTTCGCCGTCCACCACCGCGTCCAGTTGCGAACCGGGCGCTGGCAGCGCCGGTGGCGCCAGCACCGCGGTCAGCGCAGGTTTCAGCAAGCGCGAGACGATCACCAGCGCCACCAGCGCCAACGCCAGCGGTGCCGCGGCGGTCTTCAGCAAGTCGACCAGCCAGGGCTGCTGCCACAGTGGCAACTCGTCCACCGGGGTGGCAGCGTCGACCTTGAACGGGGCGTTGATGACCTTGACCACGTCACCGCGTTCGGCATTGAACCCGATGCCCTGCTGCACCAGCGCGGTCAACTGCTCGATTTCCTTGTCGGTCAACGGTGCGCTCGTGGTCTTGCCCTTGGCGTCGGTGCTGCTGCGGTGGTTGACCACCACCGCGGCATTCAGGCGCCGCACGGTGCCGACCGCGCTGCGGGTCACGGTCACGGTCTTGTCGACCTCGAAGCGGGTGGCGGCTTCGCGGCGGGCGGGGCTGCCGCCAACTGCGCCGGGGCCGCCGTTGGGTCCCGCGGCCTGCAGCACCTGCGCCACGCCGCTGATCGGTGCGCTGGCGGGTGTCGGCGGCTGGTTGCTGGTGGCACCCGGTACCCCGCCGCCTGCGGCCGCCCCACCGGGGGTGGTCGACTCTTCGCTGCGTTGTTCGCGCACCGTGGCTTTGGCATCGGCGCCCTGGTTCGGCCCGTACGCCTCGTCGGTTCGCATCACCTGCGAGAAGTCGATCTCGGCCGTCACGCTGGCGCGCAGGTTCTGCGGCCCCACCACCGGCTCCAGGAGCGCGAGCACGCGTTTGAGATGGCCCGATTCGACTTCGCGGCGGAACTGCAGTTGTTGCGAATCGAGCCCCTGTGCGGCTTCATCCTCGGCCGACCCCGACAACAACGAGCCGCTGCTGTCGACCACGCTGACGGCCTTGGCGGTCAACTCGGCGACGCTTCCCGAGACCACGCGCACGATGCCCGCCACCTGCCCGCGGTCCAGCGTGCGACCGGGGTGCAGCGTCAGCACCACCGATGCCGAGGGCTTTTGTTGCTCGCGAAAGAAGCCATTCACCGGCGGCAGTGCCAAGTGCACGCGCGCCGTCCTGACCGACTCCAGCGACTGGATCGTGGTCGTCAGCTCGCCTTCGATGGCGCGCTGCATCTTCATGCGTTCCTGGCCCTGGGTCTGGCCGAAGCTGTTCTTGTCCAGCAGCTCGTAGCCGCCGCCGCTGCCCGATCCGGTCGAGCCGGCCGACGGCAGGCCGCTGGCGGCCAGCTTCATGCGCAACTCATGCACCTTGGCCGATGGCACCATGATCGTGCTGCCCCCTTCGGCGAAGCGATAGGGCACGTTCATCTGCGCCAGCTTGTCGATGATCTGGCCGCCGTCTTTCTCGGACAGGTTCGGAAACAGCGGGCGGAAGTCCGAGTCGCGCGCGCCGCCGAACATCACCACCAGCACCGCCACCAGCGCACCCAGACCCAGCAGCGCCAACAACTGCACGCGCGCCGGCATCGACGCCCACCGTGCGCCGAGGCCGTCGTTGCCCGACACGATGCGCGAGCCGGGCGGCAGCGGCACCAGCGGGGTCAGTGCACCGGGTTGCGATCCTGAACTGGGCATCGGGGTGATCGAGGTGGTGTCGTTGGCCATGGGCAGAAGCGGGTAGGACAGCGCTGCCGAGGGTTCGGCGTGCGGCGATTGTTGGCCGCGGGTGTTCGCCCGGTGGGCTCAAGAAACCGCCCAAACACGCGCCTGATCGACCCATCGTCGGCAAGGGCTGGCGCGACACTGCCTGCGTGCAAAGCGGCGTGCCATCCCCCCGACCGCCACTTCAGGAGTTGCCGTGAACGACCTGCGAATCAAGCCCTTCGACTTTGCCGCCGCCGTGGCGCGTGCCGGTCTGGGCAGCGATGGCCTGCCTCGCACCCAGGCGCCCGGCGCGGCGGCGGGTGGCAGCTTCAAGACAGCGATGGCCGATG
>JBDSMV010000434.1:0-8627 GCA_039915715.1 Rubrivivax sp.
TTCGATGCGAGCCAGCGCATCGGCGCTGAAGGACATCGAGAACAGCCCCGCCAGCAACTGCGCGCGCGCATCGATGCCCAGCAGCACACCCGGCTTCAAGGTCTGGGGCACCAGCAGGTAGCCGTACTTGACGGTGGCTTCCAGTGCCAGCAGCCCGCCGATCAGGTCGCCGCCGATCGAGGTCACGGTACCGAGGCCGAGTTCGATCACCGGCTTGCCGCTGTCGCCAATCTCGATCGCGAATCGGAACAGGCCGCCGGCATACAGCACCGGCGGCAGGATGCCCTGCTGCACATCGCCCTGGAACACCAGCTTCAACCGCCCGCCGGTCTTGCCACCGAGTGCCGTGGAGAAGTGCGCGTCGAGCTCGAACTCGCCATAGAACTTGCCGACGCCGATATCGATGCGCCCTTCGGGTCCACCGCCGATGCTGAACTTCAGGTTCAGGTGCACGCTGAAGCCGGGATTGGGCCCGGCGTCGGCATCGACATCGACATGCACGACCAGGCCTGCCGGCAGTTGGTCGAAGAAGTTCAGGGAGTCCAGCACCGACGTCAGCTCTTCGAACGCCGGGCCGAAGACGATCTTCGGGTTGCCGAGACCCGCGGCGGCATTGCTCAACGCTTCGAAGCTGCCGTCCATCGTCAGCACATTGACATCACCGAAACCGGGAATCTGCAGCACCAGCTGCTGTGGCGGCTGCAGCATCTGCAGCGGGGTGTCGACGAGAGCCGAGTCGATCTGCAGCTGGAACGGCGACCGCGCCAGCACGCCATCGCCGCTCGCAAACAACCGCTGCACGCTCCAGCCGGCCCCGGTGGCCAGGTCTTTTGCCGGTACGTCGAACGGGAAATCCGGGCTGCGCAGCCGCCAGTCGTTGGCATCCGAGATTTCGAACAGCGGCTCGGCCTTCCCCTGCAACACGAAGGCCGAACGTGGAAACTGCCCGCTGGCATGCACCAACGCCACCGGATCGGCCATCAGCGGCGGCGCGCAGCGCAGCAGGCCGCGCTGCCCGACGGCGGTGCCGACCGTCGGTCGCGGGAACAGCACGCGGCTGCTGTCGGTGGTGATCAGCAGGCCGTGTTCGGCAGTGGGTCTGGTCTGGTGCACCTGTGTCGGATCGACAAAGCGATAGCGCGCGCCGCTGCCCTGCACCACGGGCATGCCCGCCCGCACATCGACCGGCGAGATGTCGGCGGTGGCGCCATCGATGCGCACCACACTCCAGCGCCCCGCACGGGGCAGCACCGGCGAGCCGTAGGCGGCGACGACGAAACCGGCATTGCCGACATCGTCGGGGGCGAAAGCGGCCTGCAGCGAGTGCAGGTGCATCTCCAGCGTGCCGCCGAGCCGGCTGCGGCCGTCGATGGCGCCGCCGATCGTGCCGCCGACAGCCTTGAACAGCGCCTGCATGCGCGGCGCCTGCAGCCGTTCCGGGGGAACGAACGGCTCGGGCCGATTGTTCTGCTTGATGTCGCCCACCGGCCTGATCTGGATGTAGCCGAGGTGATCCAGCGCCGGCAGCGTCCCGCCAGCGCCGCCGGCGATCAGGTCGTCGATCTGCGCGTCGGCGTCGAACAGCACCGGCCGCCAGACCGACAGGTCCGACAGCGTCAACTCGCGCAACTGCGGGTGCTCGCGGATGCGGCGGATGCGCAGCAACCCGCGCAAGACCCCGGTCTCGAACGGCACGTAGGGTTTGAACAGACCGTCGTCGACCGCCTGCCAGCCGCTGTCGAAGCGCTGCACGCGGCCCGAGTTGCGCCGCTCAAGCACCACGGTGCGAACGACGCGCGCCTGGCACGGCGCCAGCACCGAACGCACCTCGATCAGCTCATAGGCGGTGCGCCCGACCATCACATCGAACTGCACCTGCGTGACCCCGACCGCATCGTCTTGCGGCTTCATAGGTTCACGACGCCAGTGGCTGAAGCAGCTCAGGCCGTAGCCCGACAGGTCCACCGCATGCAGCGGCAACTGCTGGTCGAAGGCGAACATCTGCACCACATCGGGAGGCAACACACTGCCTCCACCTTCCAGATTGAGGGTCTGGTGCAACGCCCCCGGCATCGTGCGGCCGGGGTCGGGCAACCGCCGCGGACCGACCGTGCCGACAGCGCGCAGGCGCAACTGCTGCGCCGAGCGCAGGCCGTCGTCGAACTGCGGTTCGTGCAACTGGGTGTCGACCGGGCGAGTGCCCAGCGCAAGCTTGAGCCTGCGGTCGATGTGGACATAGGCGCGCAAGCCGAAGGGCAGCGAGAACAGCGCCGCGGCGTTGTGCGCGCCGCCGGCCGCTGCGACGATCTGTCGACCCACCGTACTGGGCAGCAACGCCACGCGCTCGGCTGAATCGGCACCCATCAGGGTGGTGCCGCCATGCGTCAGCGACCGCAGCGTCACACCGCCCGGAACCGGCGAGACGATGTCCTGCACCGGCTCCCAGTGCACCTGCGGCTGCATCAGCAAGCGCACCTGCCGCAGCTCGACGCTCAGCCGGTTGTCGTCATCGATCGCCGGCTTCTGCTCGGCCAGCGACTGCAGCGCCACGCCGAAGTGGTGGTCGCGGGTCGACAGGTCGAGCAGGTTCAGGAACTCCGGCTGGGCCGCCAGGCCGGCGCGAAAGCGCTCGCCCAGGCGCGAGTCGCTTTCAGCGGCTGCGTTCGGTTGCTGGGGGAAGTCGATCGGATGTTCCAGCTGCATCCGCAGCGAGGGCGCGGCATCGGCCGCCCAGCGCAAGCTTGCCGAAAGACCCCCCGCAGATGCGCGCAGCTGGCCCGGCATCGTCCAGTTGGCGGCATAGGGATCGGGCAGCATCGGCTCACCCAGCAGCACGTCGAAGTCCAGCCTTGCGAAGCCGCTGACCAGCGTCTGCAGCGTGTCGCCGCTTCCGGCAAGACCGAGCCGGCGCACCGGTGTCACCGACAGGTAGGCGTTCTGCAACACCAGCCCGTGGTTGCGGGTAGGCACCCCGGTTGCGCTGCCGACCACCGCCAGGCGCCGCAGTCCCTGCGCTTCGACGGTCAGGCTCCACAGGTCGAGCGCGGCATCGCAGCCAAAGGGTGCACCAGCCGCGTCGCGCGGCAGGTCCCAGCGGGTGCGCAGGCGGCCGCCGCTGGCCGACACCACCTCCGCCCCGTCACGGCGGCTCGCATAGCGCAGGCTCTTCAACACCGGACCGAGATCGAGATCGGTGCGGGCGGGCCCCCACTGCGACAGCGCCAGGCGGGCCGAGGCATCGCCCTGGCGGCAGCGCAGCTCCAGTCCGGCGGCGTTCGCCAGCAGCACCGGGTCGCGTCCGGACAGCCGTCCGAGGCCGGCTTCGAGCAGGCTGCTCAAACTGCCCTTCAGGGCCACACCGATGCTGCCGCCGTGCGCAGCCGCGCCAACCTCCTGCGGTGGCAGCCGGGTCCGCGGCAGGGCCCAAAGCGCGGTCGTGACGCTGCACTCGCCGCGCAAAGCCAACAGCGCCGACCGCTGGCCCTCGATGGCCCAGGTGGTCGACCCACCGCCATAGGCGAAGACGATGTCGCTGTCGGCAGCGATCGGTGCTCCGGTGGGCGCGTCGAAATTCAGTGCGGTGCCGAAGCCTTCGATCGCGATCGGCCCTTCGGCGCTGGCGGGGCCGATCGAGCGGACCACGAGCCGCGTCGGCAGTCGCAGAGCCAGCGCGTTGCCATCGCCACCGGCACCGTCCGCCGCGGAGGCGGCCTGCGGCTGCAGCTTCAAGGTCCATGGATTGGCTTCGAGGATTTCGAGATTGCCGCTGTCACCGACCGGATGGGCCGGGAAGCCGAAATCGAGCGTGCCGCCGTCGACCTGCAATGCCACAAATCCGGTGGCGCCGGGCACCAGCAGGCGGGCGCCGATCAGCACCGTCCCGGCCGGGATCGTGAAACTGCGCAGCGCCGCATCGCCCGCGGTGTCCAGCGGCAGGCGCAGCAGCACCTCGCGGCCGGCGACGAATGGGAACGTCAGCAGCAGCGAGCGCATCGCCAGCGACTCGAAGAACCGCAGCTCGATGAGCGAGCCGTCGCCGTCGATGAAGGGCCCCGCCACCCGTGTCGCCAGGCCGGGGTCGGTGGCCGCAGCGAGGTACGGCTGGCGCACGAATCGCAGCCGCACCCCGGTGGCGGTGAGCGTGGCAGCCCGCGCCACGCCGGCCTGCGCGGCCGCGATCAGCACCGCGGGAAACGACGCGTCGGGCAGCAGCGGCAGCAGGGCCGGGTTCTGCTGCACGATGCTGGCCGCCAACAGCAACCGAGCGTCGTCCAGATGCTCCTGAGCAACGCCTTCGGCACACTGCAGTGCCCCGCTGAGCACCAGCAACTGGTCGAGCAGGACGTTCGCGTTCATCCGGATCTCCTGTCAGGCAGCCCTCGGGCGCACTGCAGCCACTGTGCACGTTCGGCGCAGTCAGGTCTTTGGAAAGGGCCTGAAACTTCCTGAAGATTCAGCGCACTTCCGACGTAAGCTGCCGCTCGCCTGCAGGAGGTCCAATGACCGCCACCGTCGACCCCCGACGTTTGCGCTTCGGCCAATTTGAGTTCCAACCGACCGCACGCGTCCTGCTGGCGGACGATGCGCCGCTGGTGCTCGGCAGCCGCGCCTTCGACGTGCTGTCGGTGCTGGTGGAACAGCGCGCCCGGGTGGTGAGCAAGAACGAACTGCTCGACCGGGTCTGGCCGACCGCGGTGGTCGAGGAAAACACGCTGCAGGTGCATGTGTCGGCGCTGCGCAAACTGCTGGGTGCGGCCGCCATCACGACCGTTTCGGGCCACGGCTACCGCTTCACTGCGGCGGTCGAGGGCGAGCCGTCCGCAGGCTTCGGCGGCGCCGTGGCCCAGTCGACCCCGACCCGGCACAACCTGCCGGCGCCGCGCAACCGCTTCATCGGCCGCGGCGCAGCGCTGGACCAATGTGAGAACCTGCTGCTGCAGCACGCGAGGCTGCTGACGCTGACGGGCATTGGCGGTTGCGGCAAGACACGCATGGCCCTGCAGTTGGCCGAACGGCTGCTGCCGTCGTTCGCCGATGGGGTGTGGTTCATCGACCTCGCCCCCTGGCAAGCGCCGCAGCACGTGGCGGCGGCACTCGCCAACGCGATCGGTGTGCGCGAGGAAGCGGGCACGCCCACGCTCGAGCGCCTGGCCGCACACCTGGGCCAGGTCACGACCTTGCTGGTGCTCGACAACTGCGAGCATCTGATCGACGCCGTGTCCGAGTTGGTGGACACGCTGCTGGCTTCGTGCCCCTGGCTGAAAGTGGTGACAACCAGCCGCCAGAGCCTGGGCCTGAAGGGTGAGCAGATCTTCCCCGTGCCGCCGCTGACCCTGCCGGATGCGGCGGACCTGGTGGCGGTGCAAGACTGTGAATCGGTGCGCCTGTTCGTCGACCGAGCGGCAAGCGTGCATCCAGGCTTCCACATCGACGCCGGTAACGCGGCGCCTGTCACCGCGATCTGTTTGCAACTGGACGGTACCGCACTGGCCATCGAGCTGGCCGCGGCGCGCACCCGCATGCTGTCGGTGACCCAGATCAACGAGCGACTGGCTGACCGCTTCAAGTTCCTGGTGGGGGCCAGCCACGCCTTGCCACGCCACCAGACCTTGCAGGCCACCTTGCACTGGAGTCACGACAGCCTGTCACCCCAGGAGCAACAACTTTTCAGGGAACTGGCGGTATTCGCAGGTGGCTGCACGCTGGCGGCGGCCACCCAGGTCAGCGCAGCAAGCGACGCGAGCGACGCGAGCGACGAATACCGGGTGCTGGCCCTGTTGACCCGCCTGCACGACAAGTCGCTGTTGGTGGTCGATCATCGGGCCCAGATGCCGGCCCGTTACCGCATGTTGGAGACGGTGCGCCAGTATGCCCAGCAGCGCCTCGACGAATCCGGCGCCGCCGCCGCTGTGCGCGACCGTCACCTTGTGCACTTCCTCGCACTGTCGGAGCAGGCCTCGACGCAGCTCCAGGGACCCCAGCAGGGGATGTGGATGTCGGATCTGGCGGCCGATCAGGACAACCTGCTGGCGGCGCATGACTGGTGTCTGCGCGGCGCGCGCGAACCCGAGTCCGGGCTGCGCCTGTTCGCCTGTCTGTGGCGCTATTGGGTCGCATCAGGGCAACTCGAGCGCGGACATGCGCTGGCGGACGCGGCCTTGGCAGGCGCGCCGCAATCTGTGGCATCGAGCTGGCACGGCCGTGCGTCGTGGGCCGCTGGTCAGATCGCGTTCCGCATGGGGCGCTACGCGGAGTCGCTGGCGCATGCCGATACCGGCCTGCGCATCGCCGTGACGCAGGGCGATGCCGAACAGGTCGCCGCCAACCTGGGGCTGCGCGCCAAAGGTCTGCAGTCCACCGGGCGTGCTCGAGAAGCGCTGCTGCAGTACGAACAGGCCTGCGCCGTGGCGCGCACGCTGGAGAACACCGCCTGGCTGGGCAATGCGCTCAACAACCTGGCGGAGTTGCACCGCGGCGAGGGCAACCTGGGATGCGCACAGACCTGCTACGAAGAGGCCATCGGCATCGCGCGCCGTCGGCAGTCGCCCGAAGGCATCTTCGTTCCGCTGTGCAACCTGGCGCGGCTGTCGCTGTCCAGCGGCGACAGCCAGCGTGCGCAGTCGTTGCTGCTTGAAAGCCTGGAACTCGCCTCCGGCGCCGAGTTGAAGGGCATGGGAGAAGATGTGCTGGAAGTGGCAGCCGGTCTGGCGTCCGAGCGCCGGCAGTTCGATCAGGCAGCCCGCTTCGCTGGCGCTGCGCTCGCGCGCATGCGGGAAAGCGGCAGCCAACGCGAACCGGTCGACGAGGCTTTTGTCGCGCCGTTTCTGGACCGCGCCTGCTCCGCTCTGGGCCAGGCGGAATTCAATGCCGCGCAAGCCGAAGGCGGCGTCTGGGGCCATGAAGTCGCGATCCTTCAGGTGCGCAGGTGGCTCGAAGCGGAATGCGCGTGCTGACGACACCTGCATGTTCATGGTCTCGCTGTAGGCCTGCGCCAGTCGGTTGCGCACGTGCTGGCCGGCCTGAAAGCCGACCTGCGCCTACTGCGATGCCGGCGGCGGCACCCGATTGAAGCTGCTCGACGCCCGCTCCGTTCAGCTGAATCCGGGTGGCATCGCCACCCCCGCCCCCACCCCCGTCGCCACGCTGCAGTCAGGAAGCGGTGACCGCCTGCGGGTTTCTCTCACTTCACTGAGTCGCTCGCGGCTGTGCCTCGACTCCCTTGCCACGCCGGCGGTCTGGCGGCTACCAACCTGCTGACCCACGAAGGCGAGCGGCTTCACAACCCTCGGGCAACCCGCGCTCAGCGACCCCCTCGAACCGGGGGATGTGTGCGCTAACGCACCGCGCAGCACGTGCTTCGTGTCAAGCTCCTGGGACAAGTTCACCTGGAGAGAGCCCGTGCTGACCCGCCCCCTGCGTTCAGTCATTTCTCGCTGCGCAGCAATCACGCTTTGCGCCTGCGCCACCCTGCCCGCAACCGCCGCGCCCGTGGTTCTCGGCAGCGCTGCTGCCTTCGGCGTACTCGGCGCTTCCACTGTCACCAACGCCGGCTCGACGACGATCACGGGTGATCTCGGCGTCTCACCCGGCACCGCCATCACCGGCTTGGCCAGCATCACCTTGATTGGCACTACACACCAGAACGACGCGGTGGCCCAGCAAGCGCAGTCCGATGCACTGACGGCCTACAACGCCTTGGCGGGCATGCTCCCCAGCCAGGTCCTAACAGGACAAGACCTGGGCGGAATGACTCTGCTGGCCGGCACCTATTTCTTTGCCTCGGCAGCTCAGCTGACCGGAACGCTGACGCTGGACGCCCAGGGCAACCCGGACGCGCAGTTCGTGTTTCAGATCGGCACTGCGTTGACGACCGCAAGCAGCTCGGTGGTCACGACGCTGAACGGCAATTCAGCCAACGTGTTCTGGGACGTCGGCAGCTCAGCCACGTTGGGCACGGGAAGTGTGTTCGCCGGCAGCCTCATCGCGGTTCAGAGCGTGACGCTGAACACCAGCGCCAAGATCATCTGCGGCCGGGCGATTGCGTTGAATGCAGCGGTGACACTGGACAGCAACGTCGTCACGACGGTTTGCCCGACCGTGGGCGGTGGTGGCGGAGGCGGTGGCGTCCCGGAGCCCGGCAGCCTGGCCCTGGCCGGCCTGGGTCTGGCCGCGCTGAATTGGGGGTTGCGGGGGCGCAGAGTTTCCGTAGACCCGCGGCCCTAACGACCGGGTAGAACTCCAGGCGTGACCAACGGGCCGGCGCCCGAGAGGCCCGAAGCGACAAGCCTGGGGGCACCGGGCCGACGCCGGGCCGCTCCCAAGGCGGCCCAGCCCCCCTGGGGGGTGGCGAAGGAGCGAAGCGACAAGCCTGGGGGCTCCACGTTCACACCTGCATGTTCATGATCTCGCTGTAGGCCTGCGCCAGCCGGTTGCGCACCTGCAACGTGGCCTGAAAGCCGACCTGCGCCTTCTGCATCGCCATCACGGTTTCTTCCAAGCTGACCGCCGGGTTGTCCAGTGTCAGTTCGCGCTGCAGCCGCTGGGCCTCGAACTGGCTCTGGCTGACATCCTTCAGTGCATCGGCCATCGCTGACTTGAAGCTGCCGCCGGTTGCGCCAACGGCGCCA
>JBDSMV010000052.1:0-5228 GCA_039915715.1 Rubrivivax sp.
ATCGTGTTGCCACAACAGGTTTGCACCATTGGCGGTGCCGGTCCATGCTCCATGCCGTCGTGGCCGGCAGCGTGTCTTGATAGTCCTGAAAGGAGCTTCCGATGTCGTCCAGCATCCCGCGCCCTGAAAGTCTGAGCCGCAGCGCGCAACACCCGGCCCCCTGGGTCGACACCCAACCCGCATGCTTTCGCAGCGAAGGTTTCGCCGAGGACCTGCACCCTGCGCCCGTGGCGCAATTGCGGCCGCAAGCACCCACGTGGATGGCGATGCTGCGCAGCCGGCTGACGGCGCCGGCCACCCGCTGAACGCCTGCAGCTGACCGGCTTGCGGGCGGGTCGGCTGTGCCCACGCATCGCGCACCTCGGGCATGTCGCGCAAGCCGGTTGCGGCGGTGTCCCGTCGCTGCGGCGGGTTGCCCCTGCCGGGTATGCTCGCCGGCCATGCTCGAGCCCATTCCGATGACCCTGCCATGCCCCGATGCGAGCCCCCGGCAGCGCCCTCGAAGCCGGGTTCCCTCGTGCGGCCAGCCGAAGTGTCGGGCTGTCCACTGATGTCACCGTCCATCCCGCCCGAGGTCGGCACCGACCCCAATCTGCCGCCGCCGCATTCGCCGCCGGTAGCCGACCTGGCGCGCATCACCTTCGGCGTGCTGTTCATCGGCATGTTGCTGGGTGCGTCGATGTGGATCCTGCGGCCGTTCCTGGGCCCGACCGTCTGGGCCACGATGCTGGTGGTGTCGACCTGGCCGCTGATGAAGCGGCTGCAGCACATCCTGTGGGGCCGGCGCTCGCTCGCGGTGGTGGCGATGACGCTCCTGATCCTGCTGCTGTTCGTGGTGCCGCTGACGCTGGTGGTGGCCACCATCGCGGGCAACGCCGAACAACTGGTGTCGTGGGCCAAGGCCGCGGCCGACTTTCATGTGCCGGCGCAGGCACCGGACTGGCTGATGAACCTGCCGCTGATCGGCGGTTTGGTCTCGGGGCTGTGGGACCAGATCAACCTGCTGGGTCTGCGTGACCTGATGCCGCGCCTGACGCCGTATGCCGGCGACATGACGCGTTGGTTCGTGGCCCAGGTCGGCACCATCGGTGCGGTGCTGGTGCAGTTTCTGGTGACGCTGGTGATCGCAGCGGTGATGTACGCCACCGGCGAAGAAGCCGCCGCATTCGTGCGCAGCTTCGCGCGGCGGCTGGGCGGCGACCGCGGCATCGGGGCAGTGGAACTGGCTGGCGGCGCGATCCGCGGCGTGGCCCTCGGCGTGGGCGTGACATCGGCGGTGCAGGCCGCGATGGGTGGCGTCGGTGTGGCGGTGGCCGGGGTGCCGTTTGCGGGCCTGCTGACCGCGCTGATGTTCGTGCTGTGCCTGGCGCAACTGGGCCCCGCACTGGTGTTGATCCCGGCCGTGATCTGGACTTTCTGGAACGGCGACACCGGCTGGGGCATTGCGCTGGCGATCTGGGCCACCATCGCTTCCACCATCGACAACGTGCTGCGGCCGCTCTTGATCCGCATGGGCGCCGATTTGTCGCTGCTGCTGATCTTTGCCGGCGTGATCGGCGGCATCCTGGCTTTCGGCCTGGTGGGCATCTTCGTCGGCCCGGTGGTGCTGGCGGTGAGCATGACGTTGCTGGAAGCCTGGATGGGCGACAAGAGCATCCCCCCGGCTCACCTGAAGCCCCCGGGCGCCGAGCGGGCCACCAGCGCGCCCCGGGATCTGCCGGCGGTGGCCGAGAAGGACTGACCGCAGCCGGCGCGGCGGTGCGTTGCGCGGTTTCGGTTGCGGTTGCCGCTGCGGTTGCCGTCAGCCGCGCAGGCGCTGCAACAGCGCTGCGGTCGAGCCATCGAGCCCTTCGGTGTCGCCCGATTCGAAGCGTGGCAACAACGCGTTGCACAGCGCCTTGCCCAGCTCCACACCCCATTGGTCGAAGCTGTTGATGTGCCACAGCGCGCCGCTCGTGAACACGCGGTGTTCGTAGAGCGCGATCAGTGCCCCGAGCGAGCGCGGCGTCAACTCGTCGAGCACCAGCGTGGCACTCGGCCGGTTGCCCGGAAAGCTGCGGTGGCGCGCCAGCACCTGCGGGTCGATGCCTTCGGCCGCGGTCGGTGCCTTGTCGTGCTGAGCCTCATCAGCGGTCTTGCCCATCATCAACGCCTGACTCTGCGCCAGGCAGTTGGCCAGCAGCAGGGTGTGCTGACGGGTCAGATCGGGCGCCAAATCGCCCGCTAGACCATGCCCCAGGCCGTGCGCCGGCTGCTTGACGGCGATGAACTCGACCGGGATCACATCGGTGCCCTGGTGCAGCATCTGGAAGTAGGCATGCTGACCATTGGTGCCAGGCTCGCCCCACACCACCGGGCTGGTGCCGAAAGGCACGGGCTCGCCGTCACGGTCGACGCGTTTGCCGTTGCTTTCCATCTTCAGCTGTTGCAGGTAGGCCGGCAGCCGCTTCAGACCCTGGTGGTAGGGCGCCATGCAGCGACTCGTGAAGCCGTGGAAGTTGCGATACCAGATGTCGACCAGACCCATCAGCACGGGCAGGTTCTGCGCCAACGGCGTCTCGGCGAAGTGGCGGTCCATCTGGTGCGCGCCGGCCAGCAAGTCACGGAAGCCGGCAGCGCCGATGGCGATCGCGATCGGCAACCCGATCGCGCTCCACAGCGAATAGCGCCCGCCGACCCAGTCCCAGAAACCAAAGGTGGTGGTGACGCCGAACTGCGCGGCGCGTTCGACCGCGCTGGTGGTGGCGCAGAAATGGCGCGCCACGTCGGTGCCACCGCGCTGTTCGAACCAGTCGCGCGCGGTTCGCGCGTTGGCCATCGTCTCCTGCGTGGTGAAGGTCTTGCTGGCGACGATGAACAGGGTGTGGGCCGGGTCCAGTAGCGCCAGCAGCGGCGCGATGTCGTGGCCGTCGACGTTGCTGACGAAGTGCAGCCGGCGCCGTGCCGTTTCGCAATGGCTGTCGAGTGCCAGCACCGCCATCTGCGGGCCCAGGTCGCTGCCGCCGATGCCGATGTTGACGATGTCGGTGATCGCGTCGTCGGCCCGAACCTGCTCGGCGAAGGCCAGCATCGCGTCCAGCACGCCCTGCACTTCAGCGCTGAACGGCCCGACACCGGTGGGGTTTCGCAACGCCGTGTGCAGCACCGCGCGACCTTCGGTGGTGTTGACGGGGTCGCCGCGCAGCATCGCGTCGCGCTGTTCCGTGAGCCCGCATTCGCGCGCCAGGTCGAGCAGGAAATGCAGCGTGGCGGTGTCCAGCAGGTGCTTCGACAGGTCAACGTGGACCTGCGGTGCGTCGAAGCTCAGGCTGGCTGACCGGCCGGGGTCGCGTGTGAAAGCCTCGCGCAAGTCGAAGTCGCGGCCATGGGCCTCGAAGTGGCCGCGCAGTGCGGCCCAGGCTTCGGTGCGGTCGCAGCGCATCACACCGCCTTCTTCTTCGTCGCGGGCTTGTTTTCAGCCTTGCCTACGCCCTTGGCCGATTTCTGGATCAGGCCGTCGAGCTTGACTGCTGCGGCCGCGAACGAGCGGATGCCTTCGGCCAGCTTGTCGGTGGCCATCGCGTCCTCATTGAGCGCCCAGCGGAAGCCGGCTTCGTCATGGTGGACCTCGGGCAGGTCGAGCTTCCTTGCCGCTTTGGCGTCGAGTGCCTTTTTGAGCTTGGCCTCGCTGCCCTGGAGTTCGGCCAGCAGGTCGGGGCTGATGGTCAGCAGGTCGCAACCGGCGAGCGCAGTGACCTGCCCAATGTTGCGGAAGCTGGCGCCCATCACCTCGGTCTTGATGCCGTGGTGCTTGTAGTGGTTGTAGATGGCGACGACGGACTTGACACCGGGGTCGTTGGCGCCGGCATTGGCGGCTTCGTCCCAATCTTTGCCCTGATCCTTCTTGTGCCAGTCGTAGATGCGGCCGACGAAGGGCGAAATCAGCTGCACCCCGGCGTCGCCACAGGCCACTGCCTGACAGAAAGCGAACAGCAGGGTCAGGTTGCAGTGGATGCCTTCTTTGGTCAGTGTCTCGGCAGCGCGGATGCCTTCCCAGGTGGCGGCCACCTTGATCAGCACCCGTTTGCGGTCGATGCCTTCGGCTTCGTACAACCCGATCAGGCGCCGCGCGCGGGCGATGCTTAGGTCGGTGGCGAACGACAGCCGGGCGTCGACTTCGGTGCTGACCCGGCCCGGGATGATCTTCAGGATCTCGCAGCCGAAGCGCACCAGCACGGCGTCGACCTGCTCGTCCAGCGGTTTGCCGCGTGTCTCGGAAACGGTCTGTTTGAACAGCTTGGTGTAGTCGTCCTGCTGCACGGCCTTCAGGATCAGCGATGGGTTGGTGGTGGCGTCTTGTGGTTCGTATTGCGCCAATTGGTTGAAGTCGCCCGAATCGGCGACCACGGTGGTGAACGTTTTGAGTTGTTCGAGCTGGTTCATGGTGGATTTGGAAGCATGTTGGGGGGACGGGTGGCACATGCGGGAGCGTGCCGGATCAGTGTTGTCCACACTAGCCGCATGAGGGGCCAGGGTTTAGATTGCCTCGGTTGAATGTAAACAGTCTGCTGGAGATCTCGATGATGAAACGCAATTGGGCCACTGCGGCCATTTCTGCCCTGAGCTTGACGCTGACGATGGCCACAAGCGCCGCGTTGGCCGACCCGATGGTGATCAAGTACAGCCACGTGGTGGCCGACGCCACCCCCAAGGGCCAGGCCGCAATGAAGTTCAAGGAGTTGGCCGAGAAAGCCCTCCCCGGCAAGGTCGAAGTGCAGGTTTTCCCGAACAGCCAGCTGTTCGGCGACGGCAAGGAAATGGAAGCGCTGCTGCTGGGCGACGTGCAGATCATTGCGCCGTCGCTGGCCAAGTTCGGCAAGTACACGGGCCAGCTGCAGGTCTTCGACTTGCCGTTCCTGTTCGACGACATCGAAGCGGTCGACCGCTTCCAGGACGGCCCGGTGGGGCAGAAGATGCTGAGCTCGATGAGCAAGAAGGGCATCGTCGGCCTCGGGTATTTGCACAACGGCATGAAAGAGTTGTCGGCCAACAAACCGCTGCGCACGCCTGAGGACGCCAAGGGCCTGAAGTTCCGCATCCAGAGTTCAGACGTGCTGGAAGCGCAGTTCAAGGCGGTGGGTGCGAACCCGCAGAAGCTGGCCTTCGCCGAGGTCTACCAGGCACTGCAGACGGGCGTGGTCGACGGGGCCGAGAACCCGTGGTCGAACATTTACACCAAGAAGTTCCAT
>JBDSMV010000083.1:0-3693 GCA_039915715.1 Rubrivivax sp.
GCCCCCGCCCGAGGACCCCGAAGCCGACCGCCATGGCATGCGGTTTGCGCTGGATCAGGCGCAGAACGCCTGGCTGGTGGGTGAGGTGCCTGTGGGTGCAGTGATCGTGCAGCCCACAGCCGACGGCCCTCGGGTGCTGGCCACTGGATACAACCGCCCGATCACCACCCACGACCCGACCGCCCATGCCGAGATCGTCGCGTTGCGCCATGCCGCGACGCTGTTGCAGAACTACCGGTTGCCCGAGTGCAGCTTGTACGTCACCCTGGAGCCCTGCGCGATGTGCGCGATGGCGCTGCTGCACGCACGCTTTCGGCGCGTGGTCTTCGGCGCCTTCGACCCCAAGACCGGCGCTGCCGGGTCGGTGGTCAACCTGTTCGACGATCCGCGCCTGAACCACCACACGCACTGGGCCGGCGGCGTGATGGCCGACGACTGCGGGCGCTTGCTGCGCGACTTCTTTGCCGAACGCCGCACGCGCCAGCGTTCCGTGCAGTGCGCGGGCTTCGGCCTCCTGGACGCAGACGCAAACGCACACGCCGATGCGAGTTCGCCCGCGCCGCCTGCGACGCCGATTCCGGCTGGCGAAGCGCAGGAGATCGACATGGACCCCCCGGCACCCGGCTGATGGGCGGGCCTGACTTCACGCTTGCAACGCCCGCCAAGGAAACGATGACGCTGTTGGACCTCTACACCCCCGCCGGGGTCTTGCCGAACTCAGCACCCCTGCGCCTGGCGGCCAAGCGGCTCACGGCGCTGGGCTACCAGGTGCGCACCGACGACAGCGCGCTGGCCAAGCACCAGCGCTTCGGCGGCGACGACGCCACCCGACTCAAGGCGCTGCACCGCGTGGCCGAGCACAGCCCCTCAGTGGCGATGGCCACTCGCGGTGGCTACGGCATCACCCGGCTGCTCGACGGCATCGACTGGCGCTTGCTGGCCCACAGCGTCGAACGCGGCACGCGTTGGGTCGGCCACAGCGACCTGACCGCTTTGCAGATCGGACTCTTGGCCCACACCGGCGCCGGCAGTTGGGCCGGGCCAATGGCCGCCGACGACTTCGGCCGCACCATCGACCCGGAGGCGGACAACGCCGCCGAACTCACCGAAGATTACGAAATCACGCGCGACTGCTTTGTCGAAGCGATGGCTGGCGAACTCGAAGCCGTGGGCTTTCGCACCGAGGCCGGCCATGACGGGTTGTCGGTGCGGGGACCGCTGTGGGGTGGCAACCTGGAGATGCTGTGCTCGATGCTGGGCACGCGCCACTGGCCGGCGCCGAAGCTGCTCGATGGCGGCATCCTTTTCGTCGAAGATGTCAATGCACACCCTTACCGCATCGAGCGCTGCCTGCTGCAGTTGCAGCAAGCGGGCGTGCTGGCCCGGCAGAAGGCGGTGTTGCTGGGAACCTTCAGCGCCTGGAAGCCATCGCCGCTGGACCGCGGCTACAGCCTCAAGTCGGTGTGGCAGCGGTTGCGAGCCACTGTCGACGTGCCCCTGCTGACCGGTTTGCCGTTCGGCCATGTGCAGCCGAAGCTGACTCTGCCGGTGGGGCGGCGGGTGCAGGTGCTGGTCGACGGGCGCGAGGTTCTGGTGGGCTGGTGAGGGTGTCTCGAAGACAGCGCCCTAGAATCGCCGCCGCGTCGTCGTCGGACCGTGGCGGTTTGCCCGATCGTCCGATGGCGCCGATCTCTCTGACTCAGGAGGCCGTATGGCCGGACCGTCAACCGCTTCGGATGCGCAGTCGCTGCTTCGCAGACTGCGCGCTGCCATCGGCACCGTGATCGGGGTGGCCACTCTGGGCCTGGCGGCCTGCAACAACAACCCGTGGCCCGATGGTGCCGCGGCCACCAACACGTTGTTCTCGGGCGTCAACGAAAGCTCGCCACGCCATCTGGACCCGACTGCGTCCTACTGGTCCAACGACACCGCCTTTACCTACCAGATCTACGAACCGCCTTACGGCTACCACTACCTGAAGCGGCCGTTCGTGCTGGTGCCGAAGACCGCTGCCGAAGTGGTGCACCCGCGCTACATCGACAAGGACGGCAACCCGTTGCCCGACGATGTCGCCGGCGAGCGGGTGGCCGAAAGCATCTACGACGTGCCGATCAAGCGCGGGGTGCTGTTCCAGCCGCATCCGGCTTTCGCGAAGAACGACAAGGGCGAGTACCTCTATCACTCGATGAAGCGGGACGAGCTTGGCAAGCGCCACACACCGTTCGACTTCAAGCAGACGGGCACGCGTGAACTGGTGGCAGACGACTTCGTCTACGCGCTGAAGCGCCACGCCACCACGCGCATCACCGCACCCATCTTCAGCACCTTTGCGCAGTATGTGGTGGGACTGAAGGAATACGGCGACCTGGTCAAGCGCGAGGATGCCGCCCTGCGCAAGGGTCTCGACCCGGCCAGCCTCGACAAGCCGTTCCTGGACTTCCGCCAGTGGCCGTTGGCCGGCGCCACGGCACCCGACCCGCATCTGCTGCGCATTCGCATCAAGGGCAAGTATCCGCAGTGGTCCTACTGGATGCAGATGACCTTCACGGCGCCGATCCCATGGGAAGCCGACGCGTTCTACGCCCAGCCGGGCATGGCTGAACAGGGCCTGACGCTCGACATGTGGCCGGTGGGCACGGGCCCGTTCATGATGACCGAGTACGTGAAGAACCGGCGCCATGTGATGAGGCGCAACCCCAACTATCGGGGTGAGCCGTATCCGTGCGAAGGCATGCCGGGCGACAAGGAAGCCGGTCTGCTGGACGACTGCGGCAAGACCATGCCGTTCGTCGACGCGCTGGCATCGACGGTCGAGAAGGAAGCATTGCCGCTGCAAGGCAAGTTCAGGCAAGGCTTTTATGACTTGCAGATATTCGAGCGCACCGACACCGGCATGAGTTACCGGGTGGCGATGCAGGACTCGGAAGACGTGAAGAAGGAATACGAAGCCAAGGGCTTCCGGCTCAACAAGGGCTCGGACGTCAACAGCTACTTCATCGGCTTCAACATGCTGGACCCGTCGATCGGCGATGTCGGAACCCAGCAGGAACAAGACAGCCACCGCAAGATCCGCCAGGCGATTTCGATCGCGCTCGACTGGGACGAGTACTCGAAGATATTCCCCAAGCAGGCTGGCGACACGGCGATGGGTCCGCTGCCACCCGGCATCTTCGGCTCACGACAGGGCACGCAGGAAGGCACCAACCCGGTCACCCACACCTGGGTCGCCAATGCGGCCGAGTCCGGTGGCGGTCACTATCTGCGTCGGCCCATCGCCGAGGCCAGACGGTTGATGGCCGAAGCCGGCTACCCCAACGGCCGGGATGCGAAGACCGGTCGCCCGCTGGTGTTGAACTACGACTACTACGCTGCGCCGACGCCCGAGAACAAGGCCTCGATCGACTGGGTCGTGCGGCAGTTCGCCAAGGTCGACATCCAGCTCGAGGTGCGGGCCACCGACAACAATCAGTTTCAGGACAAAGTGCGAAAGGGCACTTACCAGGTGTTCTGGCTGGGCTGGAATGCCGACTACCCCGACGCCGAGAATTTCCTGTTTCTGCTGACCACGTTGGCAGGCAAGACCAAGTACGACGGCGAGAACACCGCCAACTATTCCAATCCCGATTACGACCAGCTCTTCGAGCAGATGAAGATGCTGGAAGACGGGCCCGCCAAGCAGAAGCTGATCGACGA
>JBDSMV010000095.1:0-10383 GCA_039915715.1 Rubrivivax sp.
AATCATGGCCATGGTGATCACTCCTCGTCCCCTGCTCAAGAAAGAGGCAGGGTAGGTTGAACACCCGGGTCAAATTTGGATCGGCTCTACCGCTTCAGGTGGGTCCGTTTTCGGTCGGCGTCAACAGCGGTAGGTGAAGGTGCCGCCAGCCGGAATGCCGGGGTAGCTGAGCCCCGGCACGCCGTCCATCTGGAATGGCAGGATGATCCCGTGCCAGTGGATCGAGCTCGTCTGCTTCAACCGATTCGTGACGCGGATCGTGATCTCGTCGCCTTCGCGCCAGCGCAGCGTGGGCGCAGGTACCGAGCCGTTGATGGTGGTCGCGATGCGGGCTGCGCCGGTGTAGTTGACGGGGGTCTCGCCGATCTCGAGATTGAACTCGGTGCCCCGCAGTTCAGGCGCGCTGCGCCCGGTGGTCTCGGCCGCCCGCAGCGACTTGGCGAACGGCGCCAAGCCCAGGAGAACGCCTCCTGCCGCCAGCCCGTGGACGAAGCGACGGCGGGACGGTTGCGGCAAATGGGCAGTTGGCACTCGGTTCATGGGAAACCCTTGTCGATGTCGATACAGCACACGCTGCCGCCGATGGGGCGCAACGCGACGAGCCCGCATGATCGGCATCACCGACCCACTGTTCGATGACCTCCGCATTACATTGATGTCATCTGCCGGTCATGTTGCCGGCAGCATGACCCGCCTAGATTGAGGGTTGTGCGCGGGTTCAGACACCCAGTCGACCTTCTGAGCGCAAAACACTGAAGGCCTTCAATGAAACTGCTGGTCGTCGAAGACGAGGTCAAAACCGGCGATTACCTGCGCCAAGGGCTGACCGAGGCCGGATTCATCGTCGACATCGCCCGCAACGGACTCGATGGTCATCACCTGGCGATGACGGAGTCTTACGACCTGCTCGTTTTGGACGTGATGCTTCCCGATGTCGACGGCTGGCGCATCCTGCAATCCATCCGGCAGGCGGGGCAGCGCACACCGGTGCTGTTCCTGACCGCGCGGGACAGTGTGGACGACCGCGTCAAGGGTCTCGAGCTGGGAGCCGACGACTACCTGGTCAAGCCGTTCGCGTTCTCCGAGCTGCTGGCGCGCGTGCGCAGCCTGCTGCGGCGCGGCAGTGCGCCCCTGCCGGCCGACCGCCTGGAGGTGGCCGACCTGGTGCTCGATCTCCCGCGGCGCCGAGCCAGCCGCGCCGGCCAGCGCATCAACCTGACTCAGAAAGAATTCGCATTGCTGGACCTGTTGGTGCGCCGGCGTGGCGAGGTGTTGCCGCGGTCGTTGATCGCCTCGCAGGTCTGGGACATGAATTTCGACAGCGACTCCAACGCCATCGATGTCGCCATCCGCCGCCTGCGCGCCAAGATCGACGACCCTTTCGAGCTCAAGCTGATCCAGACCGTGCGCGGCATGGGTTACGTGCTGGAAGCGCCCGATGACGACGCGTGAAGCGGTGACCCGAAGGCCGCTGTCGCTGGCTCTGCGCATCACGGCTTCCACAGCCTTTGCAACGATGCTGGTGTTGGTGGTCTATGCCTGGCAGATCAGTCGGTCACTGGACCAGCATTTCGCGTTGCAGGACCTCGGCGAATTGCGGGCGATGTCGCAATCGCTTTCGCGCGCATTGATCCCATCCCCCGGAGCGGACGGCGCGGACGCAGCGCAGGGTGCCGACCCCGCCACCGAGCAGCAGGTGGTGCGCCGCCTGTCGACCGCGGTGATGGGGCACCACGGCGTGTACTTTTCGGTGACAACGGCTGGAGGCAAGGCGGTATACGGCACCGCACCAGCAGAGTTGGTCGCGTTGGCTTCGGGGCACCCGGCCGCGCCCGGACTGGCCCTGGATGCCCTGAACATCTGGAGTGGCAGCCAGCAAACCTGGCGAGGCGCGGTGCTGCTGATAGGAAGCGAACGGGTTGTCGTCGCAATCAACATGGACTTCCACCTCGGGTATTTGCGCCAGCTGCGAATCGGACTCTGGGCTGGAACCCTGGTGGCCTGTGCGCTGGCGATCGCCGCCGCAGCATTTGCGGTGCGCTGGGGTCTGGCGCCCGTGCGCCGGCTCAGCGCCCGGATCGGCGAGATCGATTCGGAAGCACTGCACCTGCGGCTGGACCCTTCACCAACACCGGCCGAACTTCAGCCACTCGTCAAGTCGTTCAACGCCATGCTCGAACGGCTGCAGCAGAGCTTCGTGCGGCTGTCGGATTTCTCGGCTGACATCGCTCATGAGTTGCGCACGCCGGTCACGAACCTCACCACACAGACCCAGGTGATGCTGTCCAAGCCCCGCGGCGCCGACGACTATCGCGAGCTGGCGTACTCATCCCTGGAGGAACTGGACCGCATGACGCGGATGATCGGTGACATGCTGTTTCTGGCCCAGGCCGACCATGCGCGGCGCCTGCCCGCGCTAGACCCTGTCGATCTGGCGCACGAGGTGCGAATGTTGTTCGACTACTTCGAGGCACTGGCTGAGGATCGGGGGGTCACGATGACGCTGGAGGGCGAGTGCGCACCGGTGCCTGGGGATCCGCTGATGCTGCGCCGGGCGGCTGGCAATCTGATCTCGAACGGCTTGCGCCACACGCCGCGTGGCCAGTGTCTGACCGTGCGCCTGAGGGCTTCTGGCACCAGCATCGACTTGATCGTCGAGAACCCCGGACCCGAGATCGCGGCAGAACACTTGCCGCGCTTGTTCGACCGCTTCTACCGGGTCGACCCCGCGCGCCGTTATCAGGCCGACAAGGGCGATGGCACCGGTCTCGGTCTGGCCATCGCCCAGTCGGTGATCCAGGCGCACGGCGGTCGTGTCAGTGCCCATTCCGGCAACGGGTTGACCCGGTTCACGATCAGCCTGCCGGCACTGCAGCAGCCGGTCACAACTTGAAATCGTCGAAGGCGACGCGGTCGTCCGCCACGCCGGCGCGGCGCAACATTTTCAACGTGGCCGACAACATCAGCGGCGGCCCGCAGACGTAGAAGTCGCATTGCTTCAAGTCGATCCCTCGGCTGGACAACCCCGCTTGTGCCACCTCATGAACAAGACCTGTCGCCAGGCCCGCAACCGCAGCCTCGGACAACACCAGTTGCCAATCGAAGCCGGCGTGCCTGCGTGCCAGTTCCTGCATCTCTGCGACATAGGGCGCCTCGGCCAGCGTGCGCGCGCCGTACCAGAAGTGGATCGGCGCCGCGACCTTGCCGCGAACCAGTGAGCGCACCATCGCGCGAAGTGGCGCCATGCCGGCGCCGCCGCCGATGAACACCTTGGTTCGGACACCGGGCCGGATCGCAAAGTCGCCGAAGGGTCCGCTGAAGTCGACGCGGTCACCTGCCTTCAGGCTGTAGAGATAGGCCGAGCCGCGACCCGGCGGGTGCCGCTTGCCTCCCGCAGCGCCGTGGCAGAAGCGTGCCAGCAGTGTGATGCAGCCGTCGGCTTCATCCGTCGGTGTCGACATGGAATACGACCGCCGAAGGGGTGCCCTGTTGTGAAGTTGCGGCGGCACCTGCAGGGCCTGCCATTCGGTTCGCTGCGCTTCGGGGAATTCGATTTGCCGGCTCTCTATTGAGTAGTTGGGCACATGGACCTGGATGTAGACACCCGGGTGGTAGGCGGCGCCCGGCTTGCGTTCAGGCCGCAGCACCAGCTCGCGCAGGAACGGTGTCAGCGCGGTGACGCGTTCGACCCGTGCCCGCTGTTCGTCCCACAGCTCCGCAGTGCCCTGCACTTCGATGGCCAGATCGCCATCGACAGCCAGGTTGCAGGCCAGTCGATGGCCTGCAGCCACCTTCGGCGCGCCGAGTTGTGCCCGGTCGGATGCAGTGGCATGCGGCGGCGCCAGGTTCCTGACCTTGACCTCGCACAGCCCGCAACTCTGGCCACCGCCGCAGTTCGACGGCAACTGCAAGCCGTCAGCCGCCAGCGCCGCGAACACCGTGTCGCCTGCGCTCACCTGAACCGTGCGCAGCCGGGTGCCATCGGGCAGGAACACACTCAGCGCGCGCCGTTTGCGCAAGGCCTTCGGCACGAAATCACTCCAGCGAAAACTGTTGCCGAGCAACCAGACCCCGCTCAACGACAACCACAGTCCGCCAACCGCGGTGGCGATGATCAGCGGGCTGTTGAAGTCGGTGCGTTCGAAGTAATCCATGATGTGCAACATCCAGAAGAAGTCGAACACCCGCCACGACCAGTTGCGGTGCCACAGCACATCGCCTTGCTGCGAGACATAGACCGTGGTCGATGCATCGTCCGAGAACGGCACGCGCCAGACCGGTGCATCGTGGGTGCGTGTCTCGAGCGAGCGCGGCACCAGTTCCGCCGCGCCCGGCGCGCCAGGCCCCCGGTATGAAGCGGTCGCCACGCGCTGCGCCACAGCGGCGTCCACGGCAACCGAGCGCTCGTCCAGGGCGTCGACCAGCACGGTCTCTTTCTCGCTTTGCAGCCGATAGACCGGCTTGTCCAGCAGCCAGCCGCTGCTGATCGACAGCACCGGCTGCCTGGCCTGCGCGAGCACCCGATCGGGTGGCACAGCCGCAGCGGGCCAGGCCGCTGTCGCCACCTTCGGCGCGCGGAATTCTTTGCCCTGCACCTTGTTCGCATCCAGCAGGCTCATCACCGCGCCGCTGGCCATCCAAAGCACCAGTTGAATGCCGATCAGCAGTCCGATCCAGCGGTGGATCTTCCGCATCCAGGGCGTCATCGCGCCACCCGCCGGCGAAAGCTGAAGTAGACGAGCCCGGCACCGCTGAGCGCGAACAGCAGACCGCTCACCGACGCCGCTCGCAGCAGCAGGTTGTTGACATCGGTGCGCTGGTCATAGTCCATGATGTGCAGCATCCAGACGAAGTCGAAGATGCGCCACAGGCTGTGCCGGCGCGCCAGCAACGCACCAGTGTCGGGCGAGAAATACAACGTGGTGCCTGCCAGCTCGTCGAAGCGCACCGCCCACATCGGCACCGGGCGGCTGGCCACCTCCTGCGGCGCTTGAGTGATCCAGCTGACCTCGGCAACCGGGGCCCGCCCCTGGTAGGCCGCCAGGGCCAGCTTCAGCACCGTTTCGCGCGACAACGGGCTCAGCAACTCGCCGCTGTGGGCATCGACCAGCCGCACGGTGCCGGCCTCGCGAAGCTCGTACACATCGCGCTGCAGCAGGCGCTTGAGCTGCACCGACTGCAGCGCTGGATAGCGCGCACGCAAGCGGTCGAGATCCAGGCGCTGATCGGCAGGGTTCAGCGGTTCGCGCGCGACATGAGCCAAGTGGTCGCCATGGATCACATCCAGGGACACCGATGTCATGTAGACCCCGCTGACCATCCAGAACAACACCTGCAAGCCGACCACCAGACCGATCCAGCGGTGCGTTCGGCGAACCCAGAAGGGGAGCTTCATTTTCGAACCTCATGTGCAAAAGCCTGTGGGGACCGGCGGCGCGCCGCAGTCTGCGCGCAACCGGCCGGGTCGTTGCCGCCTACCAGCGGTACGCCGCCTTGACATACCAGCGCCTGCCCAGCAAGTCGTAGGTCATGGTGTCGGTATTGGCATCGGTGTAGCTCTGCACAAAGGGTGCCTTCTTGTCGAAGAGGTTGTCGATTCCGACGGCCAGGTCGACAGCCTTGTTGAGCGCGAACTTCAGCTGTGCCGAGTGGTAGTAGATGCCGGGCGCGCGGGCACCGATGTCGCCCGGCGCAGCGTTGATGTCGTCGACCGAACCGAGGTACTGCACCGTGTAGGCGCCCGACCACGGTCCCTTCGCCACCCGCGCCGAGCCCAGCGCCTTCCACTTCGCGTAACTGCCGCGGCCGCCGGTGGTCTGTCCTGTGTAGACGATCTGCTCAGCGCCCGGAAACGGCTCGACCTCGTAGCGCTGCAGGTGCGAGACATCCAGACCCACCGACGCGTTGAAGCCGGCATAGCGGAAGTCGTACAGCGCCCCGATGTCGAAGCCCGACAGCCGCTCGCTGGCCGCATTCAACGGCTGCGACGACAGGAAGTTGATGTCGCCTGTGGCTGTGTTGCGGGTGAAGCTGGCTGGGCCGCAGAACAGGTGCGACAACCCCGGCGAGTCGTAGCAGACCGACAGCTTCACCGAGCCCGGCACGCTTTGGATGGCGTTGCTGATCTTGATGTCGTAGTAGTCCAGTGTCAGCGTCAGGCCGCTTGCCGGCTGCCACACGGCGCCGATGGTGGTGGTGCGTGCGTCTTCCGGATTCAGGTTCGGATTGCCGCCGACGGTTGTCAGGATGGTGTTGCCGAGTTGCCGATAGCCGGCCGGCACGCCGGCTGCTCGGCAGTTCTGCGCCACCACGGAACTGGCCGGCAGGCTGCTGTAGCCGCTGCAGGGGTCGGTGGTCGTCAAATTGCCTTCGGAGACGCCACCGAAGAGTTCCGGCACGTTCGGCACGCGAAAGGCCGTCGACACGTTGGAACGGATCTTCAGGCTCTTCACCACCTGCCAGTCGAGCCCGAGCTTGTAGGTTGTCTTCGAACCGAACGTGTCGTAGTTCGAGTAGCGCCCGGCGGCATTGACGAACAGCGATTCCACGAAGGGCTTGCGCGCGATGATCGGCACCGCGAACTCGGCGAACACCTCCTTGGCGGTGGTCTCGCCCGAGATCGGATCCTGGCGATTGGTGTTGGCCACGCCCAGCACCGTCAGGCTGTCGGGGTTGCGCCAGCCGCTTTCGCGCCGCACCTCGATCCCCGAAGCGAAGCCCACCGGTCCGGCTGGCAGATCGAGGATGCTGCCGCCGATGTTGGCGGTGACGGACTTCTGGTCGTTGCCACCGGTGTCGCGGGTGGTGCCGAGGATGTACTTCAGCGCCTGGGGCGTCAGGTTTCCGAAGCCGAGGTAGTTGCCGCAGGGAATCACAGCGCCCGGAGCGTCGCTGCACTTGCTGCGGTCGAGCGTCTGGTCGACCCGGTCGAGGTTGGCGACCTTGGTCGATCCGTCGATGCCCGTGTTGCGGCCCCAGTTCAGTGCTGCCGACCAGTCCCAGCGCTCATTGATCAAGCCCTTGGCACCGGCCACCACACGGAAGATGTCGGCTTCCTGAAAAAAGGTCCGCGGACCGGCTTCGGCCAGCCGCCTGCGTTCGAGCGTGAGGGCTTGACCGGTGGGGTTGGTGGGGTCGGTGGCCGTGATGCGTATCGTGCGGTAGAGACCGATCGTGCCGGGTGTGGCCAGCTGATGCGATTCGCGGCGCGAAAAGATCATTTCGGTGAACAGCTGCGTGTCGGGCGCGATGTCGATGCTGCCGAAGGCACTGAGACCCAGGCGCTTGATCGGGTTGACTGCGTTCAGCGACTCGTTGCTGTTGTAGTTGTGCTTGGCCGCCGAATACGGCTCGTAGAACCGCGGGTCGCCACCGGGCACCTGGTTGAAGTTGATGCGCTGGCCGTTCGCCAGGCGCGCACGGCCACCGATCGTGGACGAGCTGCCCACGCATTGGAGCTGGCCGTTGACTTCGCCGAGCCCGCAAGGTGCGCGGCTGGCCATGAACACGTCGCCACTGTCGGAATAGGTGATGGCGGTGGTCAGTGAGCCGGTGGCGGTCCTGATGCCGTAGAGCAGGTCGACCGCTGTCTCTTCGCCGTCGTTGCGGCTGGTTTGCCCATACCGCACCGAGGCTTCCCCGCCGCTGAACGGCCGCTTGGTGATGATGTTGACGACTCCGGCCACCGCATCGGCACCGTAGATCGCAGAGGCACCGTCCTTCAGCACCTCGACCCGTTCGATCAGTGCCACCGGGATCATGTTCAGATCGACCGCGCTGTTGGCGCCGGTGCCGCCGTAGACCACCCGGCGTCCGTTCAGCAGCACCAGCGTGCGGTTGATGCCCAGCCCTCGCAGATTGACCTGGGTGGTGCCATAACCGTTGCCGGTCCAGTAGGCGCTGGTCTGGTTGCCGGCGGTACCAGCAGAAGCGGGCAGACGCTGCAACAGCGTCTCGACCGTGATGGCGCCCGAGCGCTCGATGGCTTCGGCGTCGATCACGGTCACTGGCCCGACGCCGGAGATGCGGTCCTGTGTCAGGTTGATGCGACTGCCGGTGATCTGGATCTTCTCGACTGCAGTGGCTGATTTGACGGTGGTGGCAGCGCCGGGTTGGGTTTGTTGGGCAGCCACGGGGCCGAGGAGCGAGAGCGCGCCGAGGGCGACGGCAGTGCGGGTGTGAAGCTGGGTCATTTGCTGATCCGATAGGAAGTGACGGGGCCGGCCACAACGGGTGGCCCGACCCCACAGCGACTGGGCCGGCATGGGCTGGATGAGAGGCGCCGGTCGAAGTCGCACGCGGGCGATCGATCAAGGCGACGGGGGTCCGAAAGCTGGCAGCTCTGATGCGCAAGCGCATCAGACCGCCGAGCGATGGGCAGGGTGGATCAGGCTCTCACGGCAAACCGTGCGCAACGCGGACTCTTGCGCGCATGCAGCCTTACCGCCCGACCGGACGACCGTCGGGGATCAGGCGCTTCGAGGAGGTCGCTCTTCGCAGTCCGACTCGAAGTCGGCGACGACGCAACCGGATTGCGGGAACCGCAGGACGGTGCCAGCGGAAGAATGCAATGGCGGGTGCGCCGATGTCAGCATCAGCGAGCCGGTGCCGCACGCCGCGCAGTGGGCGCAGGGACCGCAGTCGCTGCAAGTCGCGCCGTGATCGTCCGCTCCACGGGCCTTCTGGTGCTTGGCCACGGTTGCGGCACCCAGCGTATCGAAGGACCTTGCAGCATGGCCAACCGCGACCCGGCCCGGTGCGCTCTGCGCATGCGAATCACGCCCGGAACGGGTAAGACCGGATTGCTGATTGAGCACGCTGCTCAGCAACACTGCCGTCGCCGGCAGCGCGATGCCCAACATCACCAGAACGGTGAAACAAAGGCTTCTGAATAGAGCAGCGGTTTGCACAGGCCACACTCTAGCAAAGCCCGTGCCGTACTGTCGATGGGGTGTAACGCCATCGACTCAAACGCCTCCTGGCGCGCCGACAGCGCGACCGCGCGACCGGGCAATGTCCCCTGCGTCCAGCTTCAGCGGCCCTCGCCCAGGCTGGATGCTGCTTCACGTGCCATCTGCCAGCCGCGCCAAGCCAGCACGGAGCCGGTCAGCAGCATCAGCAGGCAGGGTGCGATCAGAAGTCCGCGGTTCATGGCCAAGCTTGCGATCAGGACGCCGAAGCCGACCCAGGGCCAGACTTGCCAGCCGCGATCGCCGGTCAAGACACGGCTCCACAGCGACCAGCCGACCGCCGCCAGCGTGGCCGTTGCTGCCAGCGTCAAACTGCCAACGGTGGGACCCCACCAGCCCAGTGAAGCGAACAGCAGGCAACTGCCCATCAACGCGGCGGCGGCAGCAACCGCCAAACCGGCCATCCACACATTGAGGATCGACTGGAGCGGTCGCTCGGCGGCCGCGGCGCTCAAGCGGAAAACGGACACCTGATGCGCCAGGACGCCCGCAATCAGCAGCAGGAGGCAGTCACGCCAGGCCAGCGCGGCGCTTGCGAGGGTGACCGCCATCGCGGTGCCGACCCAGCCGACTCGCGATGCAACTGTCATGGCCATATCAGAGCCGGATCAAGTTGCGTCCGCGCTGTTCAATGGGCGGCCTGAATCTGGCTGACCACCATCGTGCCGATGTGGTTCACATCCTTGAAGCGCACCTTGTCGCCGGCATTGACGTTGTCCACCATCGACTGGTCCTTGAGATTGAACACGATTGTCATCGCCGGCTTGTCCATGCTGGCGACGGGTCCGTGCTTCTACGTCACACCTCCTCACGCGACTTTCTGTGGTGGCGATCAACACGCCACTGCGTTGAGTGCGCTGGTCGGCGCGGATTTCAAGGCCGTTGCCGACGGCACGCTGTGAGGGCACCGGTGGATCTCGATGGTCGAGTGCACGACCTCGTCGTGAATCGACAACCAGCGACGCACCTCGTCCGGCGAAAGACGGTCGTCGTGCGTCACGAGGGTGAGCTCGCAGGCGTACTTGGCCCTGCCGACGCGCCAGACGTGCAGGTCCGTGAGCACCGTTTCGCAGTCTGCGCCGCGTTCGACGATGACTTGCCGGATCTCGCCGACCACGGGGTGATCCATTTCCCTGTCGAGCAGCACGTTGCTGGTGTCGGCGATCAGTCGCCGGGCCCACAGCGCGACCAGCACGGCACCGACGATGCCCATCGCCGGATCCAGCCAGAACCACCCATAGAGCCATCCACCGGCCAGCGCAACGATCGCCAGCACCGAGGTTGCAGCGTCCGCGATGACATGGACATACGCTGATCTCAGGTTCAAGTCGGGCTGATGCCCGTGGTGGCCCGCCGGTTGATGCGCGTGCGGGTGGTGGGCGTGTTCATCGGGGCCGTGCCCGTGATGCGCGTT
>JBDSMV010000172.1:0-3655 GCA_039915715.1 Rubrivivax sp.
CTCGATTCAACGACAGAAGCTTCATTCACCTCACCATTGCCGACGCAATACACCAGCGCTCTCGGTTGAGGTCCGTCGACGCGACGGCGGGTCCATCCCAACCGATCGACTGGTTCGAGCTTCCGCCAAGAGCGCCACAACTGACATTGTCATCGTCAGACTGTTCACGCTGGCGTTTTCGGTAGATGAACACGATCGAGTTTCAGTTCTGAGACATGGGCTGTGGTCATTGCGTTGGCTCCGCGACGAATGCCACCATGGCAGAAACCCGGCGGCCGATGTCCAGGTCGATCTGGCACCGCATGTCGCACGGATCGAATGCTGATGCGCTTGCCTACCACGCTCGATGCCGGCTACACCGTGCTGGCGGTGACCGCGCTGGCCGACACCGTGGTCTCGCTGTTCCATTGCCTGCGGGTGCTGGCGCCGATGGGCTTCGACGCGCCGCCGACAGCAGCGGTCGAGGTGCTCGGCCGCGGGCCGGCGGTCGCTGTGGCCTTGTGCGCCACTGCAGTGGTGAC
Organism: Rubrivivax sp.; assembly: GCA_039915715.1. Taxonomy (GTDB): domain Bacteria; phylum Pseudomonadota; class Gammaproteobacteria; order Burkholderiales; family Burkholderiaceae_C; genus Rubrivivax. Next base: position 522 of record JBDSMV010000172.1, read on the forward strand.
CGTTGGCCTCAGCGCGGCTTGCTGCTGTCGGCATTCGCTGCTGCTGGACTGCTGCCGTGATTGAAGCGCTGAGCACCATGAAACTTCAGGCGGTCATGGCGCATAAATCCGGCTGTCTGAAGGCGATCAACGCGAGGCGGCTCTCGGCAACGCATAGGCGATGACCGAATCACCTGCCTGGGTTCCGCTCGATCCGTGCCCGCCTGCCACGGCAAGCACGAACTGGCGGCCGTCGGCACCCAGATAGGTCATCGGCGTGGCTTGCCCGCCAGCCGGAAGGCGGCCTTCCCCCAACTGCTTGCCGGTGGTGAGGTCGTAGGCCCGAAGAAAATAGTCCAGCGTCCCCGAAAGAAAGCCACGCCGCCTGCCGTGATGATCGGCCCGCCAAGACCGGGCACGCCCATCCGGAACGGGCGCGGCAGTGGCGACAAGTCGCGCACCGTTCCGTTGCGATGTTTCCAGACGATCTTGCCCGTCGTCAGGTCCGCGCCGGCGACGTAACCCCAAGGCGGCGCCTGGCATGGAATGCCCAGCGGCGACACGAAGGGATGCAGGTCGACCGCGAATGGCGCGCCGAAGTTTTCGTTCAACGCAGGCAGTGCGCCCTTGGGCGGGGAATCGTTGACCACCAGCGCGGTGTCGTTCGGTCGGGGCTTCAGTTTCGAGACGAACGCCAGGTAAACCGGTGTGGTGAATGCGACTTGGCGTGAAGGATCGACAGCCACGCCGCCCCAGTTGAAGACGCCGAAGTTGCCAGGGTAGATGAGCGAGCCCTGGGTCGACGGTGGTGTGAAGCGACCGTCGTAACGCAACCGGTGGAACACGATGCGGCAAGCCAGTTGGTCGAACAGGGTGCCGCCCCACATGTCTTTGCCCGTGAGCACCGGCGGATCGAACGACAGCGCGCCCATGGGCTGTGTGGCCGCGGTGCGGTCACCTTTGGCGGCGCCCTGCGGTGCGGCGAGTTCCTCGACGGGGCGGATGGGCTTGCCTTCACGGCGGTCGAACACGAACAGTTCACCTTGTTTCGTGGGCTGAACCAGCGCCGGTATCACCGCACCGTCGATTCGCAGATCGACGAGGCTGGGCTGGGCCGGAACGTCGTAGTCCCACAGATCGTGGTGGACCGTCTGAAACACCCAGCGCACCCGGCCGGTTGCCAGATCGAGCGCGACCACCGACGACGAATAGCGCTCGACTGCGGCGCGGCGGTTGCCGCCCCACGGGTCCGGCGGCTGATTGCCCATCGGGATGTAGACCATGCCGAGGGTTTCGTCGACGCTCGAGATCGACCAGCTGTTCGGTGAGTTGACGGTGTAGGTCTCACCCGGTTTCAACGGTGTCGTGATGTCGGGGCGGCCGGAATCCCAGTTCCACACCAGTGCTCCGGTGTCGACATCGAAGGCGCGGATCACACCCGACTGCTCGTGCGTGGACACGTTGCCGAGCACGGTTCCGCCGACGATCACAAGTCGCGCTGTGCCCACGACGGGGGAAGTCGAGTAGCAGGAGCCCGGGCGCAGGTTCGGCATGCCGGCCCAGAGATCGATCTGACCGGACCCGCCGCCGAAGGTGCTGCACACGGCGCCGCTCTGGGGGTCGAGGGCAATCAGCCGGCCGTCGGCCGTGGGCATGAACAGCTTGGCATCGCAGGACCGGCCGGTCGCCGTGGGTGATCGATACAGGCGGGGTCGAGTCCATTGCAGGGCCGGAGGCTGGCGGTGTGTCGAGGCTGCGGGTCAGCCATGGCATGAGCAGCAGCATGCCGATGATGAAGAAGACGTCCACGCGCGCAGCCAGGGGCCACCAGTCGAGGCCGACCTCGAACAGGGCCCGGATCAGCGTCGCGGCGAGGAGGCATGCGAAGGCCGTGAGCGCCCACCCCGAACGCGCGAGCAACAGGCCGGCGGTGAGCAACAGACCGAGCGCCGCGACCAAGTAAAAGGCGGTCCCGCCCAATGTCAGCAGCCACAGGCCTCCGACACCCAGTTGGACGGAGCCTCTGGGTGGATCGATGACAAGCCGCTCAGGCGATCGGCGGCGCGAAGAAAAATGCCAAAGCCAGCAGGCGTATACACGCCGATCAGGAGCGCGCCTTCGAACCAGGTCGTCTCGCCGTCGGACGATACCTGGCAGCCAGCACGAAAACGCGTGAACGACTTCAGCAAGGCTTCCGACGCTGACGTCGAACAGGCCGCCGATGGAAGGGTCTGTCTTCACCGCGAGTTGCTTGGTGGCACGCCGTGCCCGTCGGGCACAACGCCGATCGCCACGGCGCCGGCCAGAAAAATCCAGATGACGCCAGACGAGGTCAGGTAGCGCAGCGCAGGCGCAAACAGAACACCCGCATCAATCCGAACGAGACCGAGACCGAGACCTTACCCAGTCTTGAGGCCTCGTGATGTCACAAGACCGCTTTGCCCGCCATGACCGCGAGCACGACAAATATCAGGAAGACGACGATGGCGATCCCGAAAAGAACCTTGGCGATCGTGGCCGAGGTAGAGGCAACGCCCGAGAACCCGAAATAGCCCGCGATCACGGAGACCACCGCAGCGATTAACGCCCATTTCAACATCGATCTCTCCTCGGTTGGAACTCTGACGACGGTAGCACCGCGGCCGCCGCGGATCGGCCTGGGTTTTCTTGAGGAGATGACGCGCCCGCTCGGCGGGCAGGCGTACTGCCCCGCTGTTCGGCGTGGCCGCCGGCCCGGCTCGGCCGCTAGTGGAGTGCGCGCGATATCGTAGAACTTATGTGCACCCGCACCCGCATACTCCAATCGCCCAGGAGGCTGGAGCGATGCGGGTTGCCAAGACGATCGAACTGGACGAGCACACCGAGCGGGAGCTTCGTGTGCTGGCCAAGCAGTGGCGAGTAGAGGTTCGGCTGCAGCAGAGAGCGCGAGTGATCTTGTTGGCGTCCGAGGGCTGGCAGAACAAAGACATTGCGGTGCAAGTCGGCCTCGATCGCCGCCAGGTCGCGATGTGGCGACAGCGGTTCCTGAACGGTGGCATCGATGCACTCCGTAAGGACGCGCCGCGTTCGGGTCGACCTGCCACGGTCACCGCCGAAGTGGAATCGAGGATCGTGCAGGCCACGCTGCATCACAGACCCATCAACGCCACCCACTG
>JBDSMV010000180.1:0-3307 GCA_039915715.1 Rubrivivax sp.
GAGGTCTGGCAGTTGCCTGCCGCGCAAACGCAGGCACTCGGCGCTCTCGCATCGCGCTCGATGCAGTTGCAGTTGACGGTGCAGGACGGGCAGGTCTGGGTCGGCAACGACAGCGACAGTGTCGAGATCGCGCCGGTGGCCTGGATGACCCCACAAGCTCGCCGCCAATGACGCAGCCCGCAGTCCGCCATCTGCTGCAACGATGGGCTGTCCGGGCGCTGCTGCTGATCCCCCTGTTGTCGAGTGCCACTGCCATGTCCGAATCGCTGAAGCCCGCTGTCGAAACCACCGACCCCTATCGCTGGCTCGAAGACGTGCAGGGCGAACGGTCGCTTGCCTGGGTGCGCGAACGCAATGCCGCCACCGAACGGGTGCTGATATCGCAGCCCGGCTTCGACACCCTGCGCACGCAGATCCGCGAGGTGCTCGATTCGAAGGTGCAGATTCCGCAGGTGTCGCGCCGCGGCGCTTGGTTCTACAACCTATGGCGCGACGCCGACCACCCGCGCGGGCTGTGGCGCCGCACCACGCTGGACGAATACCGCAAGGCTGAGCCCGCCTGGGACACCGTCATCGACCTCGACGCACTCGGCAAGGCCGAGGGCGAAAACTGGGTCTGGGGCGGCGCCACCTGCCTGGGTCCGGACTACCGCCGCTGCCTGGTTTCCCTGTCGCGCGGGGGCGCCGATGCCCATGTGGTGCGTGAGTTCGACACCGTCGAGAAGCAGTTCATCGCCGATGGTTTCAAGCTGCCGGAAGCCAAGTCCGATGTGCGCTGGATCGATGCCGACCATCTGCTGGTGGGCACCGATTTCGGAGATGGGTCGCTGACCGATTCCGGCTACCCGCGGGTCATCCGGCAGTGGGCGCGCGGCACGGCTCTGGACCGAGCGAAGACGGTGTTCGAAGCCGAAACCGCAGATGTCGCGGCTTCAGTGAGAGTCGATCGCACACCAGGGTTTGAGCGCACCGTGTTCCACCGTGCGGTCGACTTCTATCGCTCGGTCGACAGCCTGTGGCTGAACGGCGCGCTGCAGCGCCTGCCCAAGCCTGACGATGCCCGGCTGGCCTTCGACCGCCAGCATGTGCTGATCGAGCTGCGCAGCGATTGGTCCACCGATGGCCGAACCTGGCCCGGGGGTTCACTGCTGCTGGGCGATGCAGCAGCCTTCATCGGCGGCAGGGCGGTGGCCTGGACCGCACTCTTCACTCCCACACCGACGCGTGCACTGGCTTCGTGGACAGCGACCCGCAGCACCGTGCTCGTGAGCCTGCTCGACGATGTAGCCAGCCGGCTCGAAGCCTGGCACCGGGTCGACGGCCACTGGCAGCAGCGCGTGGTCGATGCGCCCCATCCCGGCAGCCTGTCGGTGACCGCGCTGCACGACCCCGAACTGGCCGACGATCCGTTGGCCGAGTCGTACTTGCTGCAAAGCGCCGACTTCCTCAACCCCGACTCACTGCAATTGGCTACCACTGCCAACGACCGCCGCGAGCCGCTCAAGACACGCCCGACCTTCTTCGACGCCACCGGCATGCGGGTCGAGCAGCGCTTCGTACGCAGCACCGGCGGCGCCCGCGTGCCTTACTTCGTGGTCTGGCCCAAGGGTGCCAAACCCGATGGCCGCAACCCCACGTTGTTGTCCGGCTATGGCGGCTTCGAAATCTCGAGGACGCCCTTCTATTCGGGGGTGACCGGCCGCCTGTGGACCGGACGCGGCGGCGTTTGGGTGCTCGCCAACATCCGCGGTGGGGGCGAGTACGGCCCGGCCTGGCACCAGGCGGCCGTGCGCGAGGGTAAACAGAAGAGCTACGACGACTTCGCTGCGGTGGCGCAGGACCTGATCGACACCGGGGTCACGCAGCGCGGTCACCTGGCGATCCAGGGCGGCAGCAACGGCGGCCTGCTGGTGGGTGCGGTGATGCTGCAGCACCCGGAATTGTTCGGTGCGGTGGTGTGCCAGGTGCCGCTGCTGGACATGCAGCGCTATCACAAGCTGCTGGCCGGCGCGAGCTGGATGGCCGAGTACGGCAACCCCGATCTGCCAACCGACTGGGAGTTCATGCGCCGTTACAGCCCTTACCAGAACGTCCAGCCGGACACCGATCTGCCGGCGGTGTTGTTCACCACCAGCACCCGCGACGACCGCGTGCACCCCGGCCATGCCCGCAAGATGGCGGCCCGCATGCTGGCCCAGGGCCACGACGTGCTGCTGTGGGAAAACATCGAAGGCGGCCATGGCGGCGCGGCCGATAACGCCCAGCGCGCCACCATGCTGGCGCTGGAATATGCCTTTCTGTGGCGGCAGATCGGACCCGCGCGGTAGGCGCCGGCCGGACCCCGACGCGCACAGCCGCTTGATGCAGTCCCCGCGCCCGATGCTGCAGTGGATCGACGACGGCATGCCGCTGCCGCCAGCCTCCAGCGCGCTCGGCCCGGACAGCGACGCCCCGGGTCTGGTCGCCGCCGGTGGCCGCGTCAGCCCCGAGCGCTTGCTCGAGGCTTACCGCAAGGGCATCTTCCCCTGGTACAGCGCCGGCCAGCCGGTGCTGTGGTGGAGCCCCGATCCGCGCATGGTGTTGCGCACCGCCGATTTAAGGCTGCCGCATTCGCTGCGCAAGACCCTGCGCCGCTTTTTGCGCGCCCCTGGCTGCGAGTTGCGCTTTGACAGCGCCTGCCGGCGCGTCATCGAGGCCTGTGCAGCCACCCCGCGCGACGGTCAGGACGGCACCTGGATCGTCCCGGCAATGGTCGAAGCCTATGCCGACTGGCATGCCGATGGCCATGTGCACAGCGTCGAAACCTGGGTCGATGGCGAGCTGGTCGGCGGGCTGTATTTCGTCTCGATCGGGCGCATGTGCTTCGGCGAGTCGATGTTCGCGCACCGCACCGATGCGTCGAAGCTGGCGCTGGTGGCGCTGGTGGCGGCCTGCCGGGCGCGCGGCATTGACTGGATCGATTGCCAGCAGAACACTGCGCACCTGGCGTCGTTCGGCGCCGGCGAGGTTGCACGCGCCGCATTCGAGACCCACCTGGAAGCCACCGTCGACGCTGCGCCGCCGAACGACTGGTTTTATGATCCGCGGGCTTTCGGATTGATCGACGGCCTGATGACACCGGCCTCCGCGACCGCGACTGCCACCGCGACTGCGACTGCGACAGCGACAGCGCTTGCGGTCGAAGCAGGCGCAGACACCCCGGCCGCCAACCCGACAAACGACCCTTGACGCACCCGAACGAATTGCCGCTGCGGTCGTTGCAGTTCTATGCAACAGCGCCCTACCCCTGTAGCTACCTGCCGCAGCG
>JBDSMV010000325.1:0-4852 GCA_039915715.1 Rubrivivax sp.
CTATGAACTGGCCCTGGCCTGCGACCACCTCTTGCTGATCGACGACCGATCGAGCGCAGTCAGCCTGCCCGAAGTGCCGTTGCTGGCGGTGCTGCCGGGCACCGGCGGCCTGACGCGGCTGACCGACAAGCGGCGTGTGCGACACGACCGCGCCGATGTGTTCTGCACCAGCGTAGAAGGTGTGCGCGGGCAAAAGGCGGTCGACTGGCGGCTGGTCGACGGGGTCGCCAAGCCGACCGTGTTCGCGCAGACCGTGCGGGACCGGGCACTGGAACTCGCCACCGGCAGCGCCCGGCCGGCCGATGGCAAGGGCGTGATGCTGACCCCGCTGCAGTGCACCATCGAAGCCGATGCACTGCGCTACCGCCATGTCACGGTCGAGATCGACCGCGGCCGCCGCGTTGCCTCCTTCACGGTGCAGGCGCCGCCCACATCGCAGCCGACCGACATCGATGCCATCGAGGCGGCCGGTGCCGACTGGTATCCGCTGGCGATGGCCCGTGAATTGCAGGACGCGATCTTGTCGATGCGCACGAATGAGCTGGGCATCGGTTGCTGGCTCATCCAGACCCGTGGTGATGCGCAAGCGGTGCTGGCGATGGACGCCACGTTGCAGCAACACGCCGCGCACTGGCTGGTTCGCGAAACCACCGGCTTGTTGCGCCGGACCTTCAGCCGCTTCGACGTTTCGTCGCGCAGCCTGTTCGCGCTGGTCGACGGAGGCTCGTGCTTTGCCGGCAGCTTCCTGGAGTTGATGCTGGCCTGCGACCGCAGCTACCAGTTGTCGCTGCCCGATGCGCCCGAGCGCGCGCCGCGCATCACCGTAGGCGAACTCAACTTCAGCGCTTACCCGATGGCCAGCGGCCAGAGCCGCATCGGCCGCCAGTGTTGCGATGAGACGGCGGCGATGAACTCGGTGCGCGCCCGCATCGGCGAGCCACTGGACGCCGACGAGGCGGTTGCGCTGGGGCTCGTCACCGCCTGCCCCGACGACATCGACTGGGTCGACGAATTGCGCATCGCGATCGAAGAACGGGTGGCGATGTCGCCCGATGCATTGACCGGGCTCGAAGCCAACCTGCGCTTCAACGGCCCCGAGACCATGGCCACCCGCATCTTCGGCCGCCTGACCGCGTGGCAGAACTGGATCTTTCAGCGTCCGAACGCGGTCGGCGAGAAGGGCGCGCTGAAGGTCTACGGCACCGGCGAGAAACCCGCCTTCGACCAAATCCGGGTCTGATCTCTCTTCATCCGCCGACTACCGATTCCCCCCGTCAAGGAGCAGTTGCATGACGACCCTGAACACCGCTTCCATCGATTACAGCGCCAAGATTCCGAACAACGTCGACCTCGGCAGCGACCGCACGCTGCAGCGCGCGCTGGAGCAGTGGCAGCCCAACTTCATCAACTGGTGGGACGACATGGGCCCCGAGGGCTCGACCACCAGTGAGGTCTACCTGCGCACCGCGGTCAGCGTCGACCCGTCGGGTTGGGCCAGCTTCGACCACGTGAAGATGCGCGACTACCGCTGGGGCATCTTCATGAACCCGGGGCGGGACGAGCGGCAGATCCACTTCGGCGACCACAAGGGTGAGAAGGCCTGGCAGGACGTGCCCGGCGAGCACCGCGCCAACCTGCGCCGCATCATCGTCACGCAGGGCGACACCGAGCCCGCATCGGTGGAGCAGCAGCGCCATCTGGGGCTGACAGCGCCCAGCCTGTACGACCTGCGCAACCTGTACCAGATCAATGTCGAGGAAGGCCGCCATTTGTGGGCGATGGTCTATCTGCTGCACAAGCACTTCGGGCGTGACGGCCGCGAAGAAGCCGAAGCCTTGCTGGAGCGCCGCAGCGGCGATGCCGACAACCCGCGCATCCTGGGTGCCTTCAACGAAGCCACACCCGACTGGCTGGCTTTCTTCATGTTCACCTACTTCACCGACCGCGATGGCAAGTTTCAGCTGTGCGCGCTGGCCGAAAGCAGCTTCGACCCGCTGGCGCGCACCACCAAGTTCATGCTGACCGAAGAAGCGCACCACATGTTCGTGGGCGAAAGCGGCATCAGCCGCATCATCCAGCGCACGGCGCAGAAGATGAACGAGTTGAAGACCGATGACGCGGCCACTCTGCGCGCGGCCGGTGTCATCGACCTGCCGACGATCCAGCGCTACATCAACTTTCACTACAGCGTCACGATCGATTTGTTCGGCGCCGACGAGTCGAGCAATGCCGCCACCTTCTACAGCACCGGTCTGAAGGGCCGTTATGAAGAAGGCAAGCGCGACGACGACCATGTGTTGAAAGGACAGACATACCGGGTGCTGCATGTCAAGGACGGGCAGCTGGCCGAGAAAGAAGTGCCGATGCTGAACGCATTGAACGAAGTGCTGCGCGACGACTACATCAAGGATTCGGTGGCGGGGGTCAACCGCTGGAACAAGGTGCTGGAGAAAGCTGGTATCGCCATGCGCCTGGCGGTGCCGCACAAGGCCTTTCACCGCAACATCGGCATGCTCGCGGGCATCAAGGTGTCGCCCGATGGTCGCGTGGTTGGCGACGCCGAATGGAAGGCCCATGTCGACCACTGGTTGCCCAGCCACGGCGACCGCGCCTTTGTCGCGAGCTTGATGGGCCGTGTGGTCGAGCCCGGCACCTTTGCCAACTGGATCGCGCCGCCCTCGATGGGCATCAACCGCCAGCCAGTCGATTTCGAGTACGTGCGTTTCGGGTAGCCACAGTGCGCAAGCGAAGCGATGCGCCACCCGACCCAGTACAGCCGCGGAACCGGCTTTGCCGGGCCGCAGGCGAACGCCCCCTCGGGGGGCAGCGACCGTCAGGGAGCGTGGGGGCACCATGACTTTCGATCAGCACCTGATCGACCCCGAGATCTGCATCCGCTGCAACACCTGCGAAGCCACCTGCCCGGTGGGCGCGGTGACGCATGACGACCGCAACTATGTGGTCGATGCCGACAAGTGCAACCTGTGCATGGCCTGCATCGCGCCATGCCCCACGGGGTCGATCGACAACTGGCGCAAGTTGCCGCGGCTGCTGGCCTACAGCGTCGAGGCGCAATTGGGCTGGGACGAATTGCCGCAGCCGCTGGCGGCTGATGCGCTGGCAGCGGGCTCGGACTCCACAGCGCAGTCGGCGGATCCCGCGCCAATTGCGGTGACAGTGCCAGTTGCTGCGGATGCCGCCAGCGAAGGCCCCGCGGCCGACGAATCGATTGCCGCGGCCCGTTACGGCGCCCACCTGCCGCCCTGGTCGGCCGCGCATCCGTTCATCAACCTGTACGGCCCCAAGGCCGAGCAAAAGGCCATCACCGCCACCGTGACGGGCAACCTGCGGGTCACGGCGGTCGGCACCGACTACGACACCCACCACATCGTGCTCGATTTCGGTGCCATGCCGTTTCCAGTGCTGGAAGGGCAATCGATTGGCATCGTGGCGCCGGGAAAGGACGCCAACGGGCGCCCTCACCATGCGCGGCAATACAGCATCGCAAGCCCGCGCAACGGTGAACGGCCGAACCACAACAACGCCTCGCTGACCGTCAAGCGGGTGCTGCAAGACCACCAGGGCCAGCCGGTGCGCGGCGTGGCCAGCAACCTGCTGTGCGATCTGAAAGTGGGCGATACGGTCGACGTCATCGGTCCCTTCGGCAGCAGCTTTTTGATGCCCAACCACCCGGGCAGCCACATCGTGATGATCTGCACCGGCACCGGCAGCGCACCGATGCGGGCGATGACCGAATGGCGTCGGCGAATGCGCCAGACGGGCAAGTTCGAAGGCGGCAGGTTGATGCTGTTCTTCGGTGCTCGCAGCCAGCAGGAACTGCCTTACTTCGGCCCGCTCACCAACCTGCCCAAGGACTTCATCGACATCAGTCTGGCCTTCAGCCGCACGCCGGGCCAGCCACGCACCTATGTGCAAGACCGGATGCGCGAACGTGCGGCCGACCTGGCACCGCTGTTGGCCGATGGTCACAGTCACCTCTATGTCTGCGGCCTGAAGGCGATGGAAGAGGGCGTGCTGCTGGCGCTGCGCGATGTGGCGCAGCAGGGCGGGCTGGATTGGGACGCCGTGGCTGCGCGATTGAAGCGCGAAGGGCGGCTCCACCTGGAGACGTATTGATGCCCGCAACGGCTTCGCGTCTGCCCTAGCCCAAGCGTCCGCCAGAATGGGCGCATGACGAACACCCGGAACTTGAACGACGCCACAGTGCTGGTGGTGGGCGCCGGCATCATGGGCGCCGGCATCGCGCAGACCGCTGCGCAGGCCGGGCACCCCGTGCTGCTCTTCGACATGCGCAAAGGTGCTGCGGTTGCCGCCAAAGACAAGCTGGCCACCACCTTCGACAGCCTGGTGACCAAAGGCCGGATAGCAGCCGATGCGGCCCAGGCCGCGCTGCGCCGCATCACGGCTGTGGACACGCTGGACGATGCGGCCGCGGCGCGGCTGGTGGTCGAAGCGATCGTCGAGAACCTGGATGCCAAGCGCGCGCTGTTCAAGCAACTCGAAGCACTGCTGCCGGCCGATGCCGTGCTGGCCACCAACACCTCGTCGATCAGCGTCACCGCCATCGCGGGCGGTCTGCAGCACCCCGGCCGCCTGGTCGGCATGCACTTCTTCAACCCCGTGCCGCTGATGAAGCTGGTCGAGGTGGTGAGCGGCTTGGAGACCGATGCCGATGTGGCGGCGGCGATCTTCGAGTTGTCGAAGGCCTGGGGCAAGACCCCAGTGCATGCCAAGAGCACCCCGGGCTTCATCGTCAACCGCATCGCGCGGCCTTACTACGCCGAGACGATGGCGTTGCTGCTGGAGTCCGGGCAGGACCATGCGCCGACAC
>JBDSMV010000340.1:0-11381 GCA_039915715.1 Rubrivivax sp.
TGGCAGCGCCTTCAGCATCAGGCGCTCGTCCACGGCCTCGAAGCGCACGCCGCCTGCGGTGCTGATGGCCTCGTCCACCGGCCGCGCCGCCGTGACGGTGATGGGCAAGGCCTTGATCGACGCCGCGAACCGCGCCGGGTCGGCCTGCACATCCTTCGGCACCCATTCCCACAGCAGGCCGGCCTTCGCACCCGACAGCTTCAGTCGCGTCTTCAGGTGCGTGGACAGCGAGCGCGGCCCCCGCGGATGCGCCAGTTCGTCCTGCACCCATTGCTGCGAACGCGCCGGCAGCAGGTCGAGCGTGAACGTGGCTTGCCCTTCGGTATCGATCGCGTCGCGCAACGCGGCCGATGCGGCATAGATCAGGCTGCCTTCGACCCCGCTTTCGGTCAGCACGAATTCGCCGGTCTGTTGCCAGTCACCGAAGCGAAGCGCCACCGATTTGATCGGCTCTCCGGCATGGTGGCTGCGCAGATGGTCGCTGAAGTCGACATCGAAGCCGCAGTTGGAAGGCCGCAGCGGCGCGATCTCGACGCCGCGCGGTTGCAGATGCGGCACCCAGGCGCCGTCGGAGCCCAGCTGCGGCCAGCTCGCGCCGCCCAACGCCAGCACGGTGGCAGCCGGCTGCACTTGCAGCGGCCCATCGGGCGTGTCGAAGCACAGGCTGCGGCCATCAGCGCCGAAGCCGCGCCAACGATGCCGCATGTGGAATGCCACGCCCTGCCCGCGCAGCCGGTGCAGCCAGGCCCGCAACAGCGGTGCGGCCTTCAGGTCCGACGGGAACACGCGGCCCGAGGTGCCGATGAAGGTGTCGACCCCGAGCGCGCTGGCCCAGGCCCGCAGCGCATCGGCATCGAAGCGCTGCAGCCGTTGCGACAACACATCCTGGCGCGGGCCGTAGCGCGAGACGAAGCGCTCGAAGCCATCGCTGTGGGTCAGATTCAGCCCACCCTTGCCGGCCAACAGAAATTTGCGGCCCACGGAGGGCATCGCATCGTGGAGGTCGACCGAGTGGCCCGCCAGTGTCAGTCGCTCTGCCGCCATCAGGCCAGCCGGTCCGCCACCGATCACCGCCACGCGGCTCGACGGCCTTGTTGATCCATCCATCGCAGGCATCGTAGCCTGCGATCTTTTGGCAATGCGCCCATGTCGGCCCCGTTTCAGCGGTGAACGTAAGAATCGACGGAGCGACGACGACCCTCGAGACGTGCACGCTGCGTGCTTCCCCAGACCCGGAGCCTTCGACATGTCCAACTTCGCACCCCGATCAAACGCCGCTGCCCGCCACGCCCAGGCAGCCTCCTTGCTGGCCGTGGTGTTGGCTGCCGCAGCCGGCCAGGCGGCGGCGGCCGGTCCCACCTGCCAGGCCAGCAACGGCGCCAACGTTCCCACGGTGGTCGAGCTCTACACCAGCGAAGGCTGCAGCTCATGCCCACCGGCCGACAAGTGGCTCAGCACCCTGAAGGGCCGTCCCGACGTGTTGGCGCTGGCGTTTCATGTCGACTATTGGGACCGGCTGGGCTGGGCCGACCGCTTCGCCACCCACAGCGCAACCCAACGTCAGTACGACCTGGCCTCGCTGGCTGGCCGCAGCGGGGTCTACACGCCGCAGGTGATCGTCGGCGGGCAGGACTGGCGCTCGTGGCCACGGCTTCCCGCTGCTCAGCCTGCCGGCGCATCGGCCACGACGGTAAACGTCAGCCTGGTGCGCGATGGCGACCGCGTGACCGCCCAGGTGGCACCGGGTGAGGCAGCCGGAAAGGCGCTGGCGGGTCGCTTCTCCGGCTATTGGGCGGTGCTGGAAGACAGCTACCAGAGCAACGTGCGGGCCGGTGAGAACAGCGGCGAAACGCTCCGGCACGACCATGTCGTGCGCCAATATCAACCGGTGGAGTCGTGGCGCGTGAGCGAGGGACTGAAGGCCACGCTGCAGGTGTCTTCAGGCGTCGCGGAGCATCCGAGGCGGGTGGTGTTTGTGGTCACCGACCCGGCTACCGCGAAGCCGCTGCAAGCCGTGGTGCTGGCCTGCTGAGCCCTACCACCCGGTACTCGATCCGCTCGATCGCGTCAGGATTCAACGACTTGTTGCGCTGACCCTGGTTTCAGCCCTTGACCCAACCGATCGCGGCGTCAGAATGACCGCCATCTATCGGGCCGGGCAAAGAAAGGGCTGACATGCACCGTGATCTCACACAGGCCGCGTTGGCGCTGGCCATCGGCCTTGCTGCCGCGCTTTTGCCCGCAGCGGCATCGGCCAAGGACGATGGCGGCTGGCAGCCCTGCGCCAATGAAGGCCAGACCTGCAACGTGCAAGGCCGCGCGGTGGTTCGATATGGCGAAGCCGGCCGCTGGCTGACGCGGTCGGTGATCGGTTCGGTGGTGTGCGGCAACGACGCTTTCGGCGATCCGGCACCCGATGTGGCCAAACGCTGCGAGGTGCGCGCCGGGGGCGGCAGGTCGCGTCGAGGCGGTGAGCGCAGCCGCGACCGCGAACCGCAGACGGGCACTGGATCGATTGGCTGGACTTTCTGCGCAGCCGAAGGCGAGATCTGCCGCTTTCGCGGGCAGACGCAGGTTCGCTTCGGCGAAGGCAACCGGTTCACCACGCGCACCGCTCAAGACAGCGTGCGCTGCGATATCGCCGACTTCGGCGACCCGGTTCCCAACGTCACCAAGACCTGCGAAGTTCGCAGCACCCATGCGGTGGCCGGCGGGAGCAATCGCCCGAACGCCTGGAGTGGCTGGGGCGACTCGTCCGCCACCAACGGCTGGCGTTACTGCGCTGCCGAAGACGAACGCTGCGACGTGCAGGGCACTGCGAAGGTCCGCTTCGGCGAGGGCCGCAAATTCAAGACCCGCACCGTCACCGACGGTGTCGACTGCAGCAAGCGCGTCTTCGGCGACCCGGCTTACGGCGTGGTGAAGCATTGCGAAGTGGAAGCCGTCGCACGGTCCGATTCAAGCACCAGCAACGATGGCTGGACCGCATGCGCCGACGAGGGCGGCCGCTGCGACTTCACGGGCCGTTCGCAGGTTCGTTATGGCACGTCGGGGCGCTATGTCTACCGCGACGCCACCAACGGGGTTCGCTGCGACAGCGCCAATTTCGGCAGTGACCCGTACGAGAACCGGGTCAAGCGGTGCGAGATCCGGCGCTGACCGCCTGAGCCGGATCGTCGCCGGTCAGGGCGCGCGCAGCGACTGCCGCAACTGCGCGCCGATTTCCGGCCGCGCAGCGAAAGGATCGCTGGGGTTGCGCAACGACACGATGTCGTCGAGCCGCGTCTGCACCCCTGCCAGCCGCGTCGGGTGGCTGAAGACGTAGAAGTCGCCCCGGTCCATGGCATCGAAGACGAAGCCCGCGACCTGCGCTGCGCTGACCTTGCCGGCCGTCACCGCCTTGTCGCTCATCGCCTGGGCGATGCGCTGGCTGGCGGTCTGGGCCCGTTCGCCTCCGGCTTCGGCAGCCGGGCGGTTGCGGTCGCTGCGGTGGATGCCGGTGGGAACGAAGTACGGGCACAGCACATGGGCGCTGACCTGCTCGGTCACCAGCGCCAAGTCCTGATAAAGCGTTTCGCTCAGCGCCACCACCGCATGCTTGCTGGCGTTGTAGAGGCCCATGTTGGGTGCCGCCAGCAAGCCGGCCATGCTGGCGGTGTTGACCACATGACCGCGCCAGGTCGGGTCTGCGGCTGCCGCCTGCAGCATCGGCGGCACGAACACGCGCAGGCCATGGGCCACGCCCAGCAGGTTCACGCCCAGCACCCAGTTCCAGTCGGCAGCGCTGTGCTCCCACACCAGCCCGCCGGATGCGACACCGGCGTTGTTGAAAACGAAGTGCGGAGCGCCGTGGCGCTCCAGCACCGTGCGGCCGAGGTCGTCCATCCGCGTGGCATCCGACACATCCACGCGCTGCGCCAACACGCCGCCGCCGGCCGCAGTCGCCAGGGCCTGCACGTCGTCGGCTGCCGCCTGCAGCGAATCGGCCTGCACATCGACCATCACCACCTGCATGCCGCGGCTGGCAGCGATGCGGCTCGCCTCCAGGCCGAAGCCCGATGCGGCGCCGGTAATGACTGCCGTGCGGCCACGCCAGCAGCCGTTGTCCGGCCGCGGGCCGATGCCGGCACCGGCGTCGGTCCCGCCTGCGGATGCAGATGCGGATGCGGATGGGGAATCGCTCATGCGGTTTGCTCCTGCTGCAGTCGAATCTGAAATCCACGGCGTGGAAAGTGCACATGCACCGTGCCGGCGCGGTCGTCGGTGCGGCGCAGCACCACCTCGTCGCCGTCGAGTCCGACCAGGGTACCGACCACTGGGTCGACGCCGTAGTCGATCGCTGCCACGGCGACGTCGGCGCCGGCTTCGAAGCCCAGGCCGGGCTGCACCGTGGTCGGCGCGTGCGAGGTGGCAGCCGCGGCCACCGCCAGCGCGTCGGCGCCGGACAGCTTCTGCCACCGCCCATGCCCGATCGCCAGCACCCGCTCCAGCCAGGCCAGCAGCGGCGGGTAGCGGTCGATTATGTCGGCCAGCGGACCGGCTCGCCGCACGTACCACAGGCAATGCGCGACCGAGAAGTCGGCGATCGATGCCGACGTGCCGAACAGGAACGGGCGGCCGTTGGCCACCTGCGCCGACAGCGTGTTCAGATAGCCGGCCAGGTTGGCCGCCGCATCGGCACCGCTCTGGCGCCGCATACCGGCGGTGAACGGGGCCCGGTCGGCCGCAAAGGCCTGCAGCGCTTCGGTCGGCAGGCCCTTGAACAGATGGGCGCGGCCCTCGGCCTGCATCGCATACGGAATCACGGTCCAAAACAGCGTCGAATCGGCCCATTGCGCCAGCAACGGCGCCAGCGCGGCATCGGGGGGAAAGAACGTCGGCATCGGCGCCCGTTGTTCCAGCACGCTGGCCATCAATGCACTGTCGCAGTAGATGTCGGCGCCGACCTGCAGGATCGGGGTCCGGCGGTAGCCACCGGTGAGGGCCACCACATCGGGCTTGGGCATGATCACCGGCACCTTGACGGAAAGCCAGTCCAGGTTCTTGTGGCCCAGCATGAGGCGCAGCTTTTCGGAGAACGGCGAGCCGTCGTAGTGGTGCAGGATCAGGGGCAGCATGGCTTGTGTTCCTCTTTCAACGCCCGTCACGGGGCCGGTTTGAGCATCTGCCGATGCGGGATGCCGTCTTCCAGATACGGCTCGCCGACCGGCTCGAAACCGTGGCGGCGGTAGTAACGGTCCAGGTGCGCTTGTGCGCTGATGCGGATGCCCTGCCCCGGCCACACCTGAAGGCAACGGGCGACGCCTTCGGCCACCAGCCGATGGCCGAGTCCGGTGCCGCGGCACTCCGGCGCCACCGCCACCCGCCCCATCGACGGTTCGGCGTACTTGCAGCCCGGATCGACGATGCGCAGCACCGCTTGCGCCTCACCACCGACCGCATCGCGACCCAGCAAGTGCCAGCTGTGTCGGTCGAGCCCATCGGGATCCAGATAGGGCCCCTGCTCCAGGATGAAGACGCGGCAGCGCAGCGCCAGCGCGTCGTACAGATCGTCCAGACCCAGTTGATGGAATCGCTGCCACGTCCAGAGCATGGGCCTTGCGCTCAGCTCAATTTGACGAGCTGCTTGCCGAAGTTGCGGCCCTTCAACAAGCCCAGAAAGGCTTCAGGCGCCGCCGGCAAGCCCTCGGCGATGCTCTCGCGGAACTTGAGCTTGCCGCTCGCCACGCGCTGACCCAGGTCCTGCAAGGCTTCGGGCCACACCTCCATGTGCTCGCTGACGATGAAGCCTTGCAACATCAGGCGTTGCGTCAGGAAGAGCCGCGGGTTGTCGATGGGTGTCGGTTCGCCGTCGTAGCCCGAGATCAAACCGCATAGCGCAATACGGCCGAAGGCGTTCATGCGCGACAGCACCGCGTTGAAGATCAGCCCGCCGACGTTCTCGAACAGCCCGTCGACCCCGTCGGGCGCAGCCTTGTCCAGGGCTTCGGCCAGCGAGTCGAAGCCGCGGTGGGCCTTGTAGTCGATGCAGGCGTCGAAGCCCAGCTCGTCCACGACATAGCCGCACTTGTCGGGTCCGCCGGCCAGGCCGACGACGCGGCAGCCGTGGGCTTTGGCCAACTGGCCCACCACGCTGCCGACCGCGCCACTGGCAGCGTCGACGACGACTGTCCCACCTGATTTGGGCTGGATCACGCGGTTGAGCCCGTACCAGGCCGTGACACCGGGCATGCCGACGGCGCCGAGATAGGCCGACAACGGCACCCGTTCGGTGGCGACCTTGCGCAGCGCACCCGGGGTGCCGGCGTCAATGATGGCGTGGGTTTGCCAGCCCCCCATGCCGACCACCGCGTCACCGTTTTTGAAGCCGGCATGCTTCGATTCGACGACCTCGCCGACCGTGCCGCCGCCCATCACGGCGTCGATGGCCTGCGGCACCGCATAACTCTTGCTGTCGTTCATCCGCCCCCGCATATAAGGGTCCAGGCTCAGGAACTGCTGGCGCACCAGCACCTGGCCTTCCGTGAGTGCGGGCAGGTCGACTTCTTCGAGGCGGAAATTGGCGGCTTCTGCGTCGCCCGCGGGGCGCGACGCCAGCACGATGCGCTGGTTCTTCATGACGGGGTGTCTCCTTCGCCCGCAACAGCGGGCTTGGTGGGATTGAGTGGGTTGAGTTGGCGGCCGCGGGTCGGCAGGGCCTTCAGGTATTTGAAGGTGCCGGTGGCATGCGCGCACAAGCGGTCTTCGTCGTCGAACACGCTGCCTTCGCAGAAAGCGAGGCTGATCGAGCGGTGCAGCAACCGCCCGGTGGCCCGCAGCGTGCCTTCGCCGGGTCGCGTGAACGAAGTCTTCATCTCGATCGTTGCCACGCCGGGGCTGCCATCCAGACCCGCCGAGTGGCCGCTGCGCGCGGCCATCGCCATCGCCACGTCCAGCAGCGTCATCGAGACCCCACCGTGTGCCACCTGCCAGGTGTTCAGGTGCTCGGGTGCCAGCTTCAGTCGCAACTCGGCAGTGCCGTGCTCGAGCGCCCAGAGCTCGATCCCCAAGGCTTCGACGAACGGGATATGAGCCGGAAAGGCCAGTGGCGGTGCGCTCATCGGCTGTGCGCTGCTCAATGGCCGTGCACGGCCGAAACCCCGCCGTCCACCGCCAGGATCTGACCGGTGATGTGCTTGCCGGCGGCGCTGGCAAACAGCAGTGCCGCGCCCTTCAGGTCGTCGTCGTCACCGATGCGCTTCAGCGGCGCGCCCTCGGCCAACTTGTCTTCACCGACCGACTTCAAGGTGCCGGCGGTCATCTTGCTGGGAAAGAAGCCCGGCGCCAGCGCGTTGACAGTGATGCCGTGTGCGCCCCATTCACCGGCCAGGGTGCGGGTGAAGTTGACCACCGCGCCCTTGCTGGTGCCATAGGCGATGAACTTGACCTGGGTCGACCCACTCAACCCCGCGATCGACGCCACATTGATGATGCGGCCGTGGCGGTTCGGGATCATGCTGGCCTTGGCGACTGCTTGTGCAAACAAGAAGAGGCTGCGCACGTTCAGGTTCATCACCTTGTCCCAGGCGTCCAGCGGGTGGTCTTCGGCTGGCGCGCCCCAGGTGGCGCCGGCGTTGTTGATGAGGATGTCGATGCGGCCGAACTTCTGCATGGTGCCGTCGACCACGCGCTGGATCTGCGCCGGGTCCGCGGCATCGGCGGCGATCCATTGCGCGTCGATGCCCTTCGCCTTCAACGCTGCCGCAGCCTGCTCCAGGTCGGCGGCCTTGCGTGAACACAGCATCACGCGGGCACCGGCTTCACCCAGCGCTTCGGCGATCTGCAGACCGAGGCCGCGCGAGCCGCCGGTGACCAGAGCGGTCTGACCCTTGAGGTCGAAGAGTTGGCTGACAGGTGTGGACATGGTTGAGGCTCCTTGGGTCGGTCGGTTCGGAAGATGTCGATGGTCAATCGTCGGTGAGGGGATCGGGCGGCCGGCGCGAGCGCCAACCGATGCCGACTGCGCCAACAACGACTGCACACACGCCGGCGGCCATCAGCATCCACGCGACCACGGAGTCGGCGGCCCCGGAGCCGCGGTGCATGAAGAGGCCGAGTGCGAAGCCCAGCATGCCGCCATAGATCAGCACCCAGATCCATTTCTGAAGCCCGCGGTTGCGCATCGGCAGGGGCTCGGGCGCAGTCAGAGCCAGGCCTCGTCGATGTCGAGCAGCAGCGGCTCGCGGCGGGCCACCACTGCCAGCCAGGCGTCGATGCGCGGCAATTCGTAGGCATAGAAGTAGCGCATCGCTGCCACCTTGCCGCGGTGAAGCGTTGCCGAAGCGGCAGCGTCGATCCCGGCCTTGGCGACGCGCGCCACGTCCAGCCAGATCCACGCCAGCGCCACATGCCCGAAAGCCTGCAAATAGGGCGTGGCGTTGGCCAGTGCTTCTTCGGGCACCCCCGTGGACCAGGCATCGCGCGTGGCGGCAAGCAGTTTTTGCAATGCCGCCGACAGCGCATCGGCCATCGGCTGCAGCTCGACATCGTGACCGGCAGCTTCGGCCGTGGCGGTGATGCGTGCCGCCAGCAAGGCAAGGCCGGCACCGCCGTCCTGCACCACCTTGCGGCCCAACAGGTCCAGCGCCTGGATGCCGTGGGTGCCTTCGTGGATCATGTTCAGGCGGTTGTCGCGCCAGTGCTGCTCGGCCAGAAAGTCGCGGGTGTAGCCGTAGCCGCCCAGGATCTGGATGGCCTGCGAATTCGCTTCCAGGCAGTGTTCACTGGGCCAGCTCTTGGCCACCGGGGTCAGCACTTCCAGCAGCCGCCCGGCATCGGCACGGGCCGCGTCGTCACCGGTGTGCAGCTCATCGACCAGACGCGCGCAATACAGCGCCAGCGCCAGCCCGCCTTCGACCGCAGCCTTCTGCGACAACAGCATGCGACGCACATCGGCATGACGTATCAAGGGCACCTGCGGCTGGGCGGCATCCTTGCCCTGCTCGGTGACGGGCCTGCCTTGCGGCCGTTGCCGCGCATAGTCCAGGCTCATTTCATACCCGGCATAGCCCAGCATGACCGCACCCAGGCCGACACCGATGCGGGCTTCGTTCATCAGGTGGAACATGCATCGCAGCCCCTGCCCGGCCAGGCCGACGCGGTAGCCGATGGCGCCGGTCCTGTCGCCGACCGGGTGCTTGCCTTCTCCGAAGTTCAAGAGCGCGTTGGTGATGCCGCGGTAGCCCAGCTTGTGATTGAGCCCCGCCAGCGCCACATCGTTTCGCTGGCCGGTGAGGGCGCCTTCGGCATCGACCAGGTGCTTGGGCACCACGAACAGGCTGATGCCGCGCGTGCCCGCGATCAGTTTGCCGTCGGAGTCCGGGATCTTGGCCAGCACCAGATGGACGATGTTCTCGGTCAGCTCATGGTCACCGCCGGAGATCCACATCTTGTTGCCGCGCAGCCGGTAGCGTGGCCCCAGCGGGTCGGCTTCGTGGTCGGCTCCGTCAGGCAGTGCGCGGGTGGTGATGTCGCTGAGTGATGAGCCGGCCTGCGGTTCGCTCAGGCACATGGTGCCGAACCAGCGGCCCTCGAATTCGGGCTTGGCGAAAACTTCGCGCTGGCGGGGTGTGCCGTGCGCCATCAGCAGGTTGGCATTGCCGCTGGTGAGCATGCCGTAGCCGCCCATCGACACGCTGGCCTTGCTGAAGAAGGCGTTGGCGGCCATCTCGATCACGCACGGCAGCTGCATGCCGCCGAACTCGGCGTCCTGCGCTGCCGCCAGCATGCCCGATGCGGCATAGGCGGCCACCGCTTTGCGGGTGCTTTCCGGAAGCACCACCTTGCCCTCCACCACCTGCGGCTCCTGCAGGTCGGCCGTGCGGTTGGCCGGCGCAAAGGTGTCGCGGGCGATGCGTTCGCAGGTGTCCAGCGTCGATGCGAAGGTGTTGGCCGAATGGTCGGCAAAGCGCGGCCGCTCCAGCAGGTCGTGCACCTGTAGCCAGTCGTTCAGCAAGAAGTCGAGGGTGTCGCGCATGGGTGTTGCTGTTGTGGTTCGGAGATCAGCGCGTCGCCACCAGCGCCATCGTGGCCGATGCCGTGGCGACCAATGTGCGATGACCGGCGCTTTCGGCGAAGACTTGCGCTTCGGTGAAGCTCAACGCACGCCCGGCCTTGACCACGCGGGCTTCGCACAGCAGTCGATCGCCGATGGCCGGTCGCAGCAGGCTGGTCTTCAATTCGGCTGTGATGGCCAGAAAGCCATCGGGTGCCAGGGTCTGGGCGGCTGCCCCCATCGTGTGGTCGGCCAATGTGGCACTGACCCCTGCATGCACCTGCCCGGTGTGCTGATGGAAGCGCCGAAGCAACGGCATCGCGGCGCTGAGCGTGCCTTCGCCGACCGCCACGGGCTCGATGCCCAGGTCGACCATGAACGGCGACGCGGCGAAGAACTCGCGCACCGACTGCAGGTCGACCTTCACCGGTGCTCCGTCGACGCTGCTGAACCGGTGGCGCAGTTCAACCCAGACCGAAGTGTTTCAGCGCGGCGCGCGCAACTTCATCGCCATGGGTCTCCTGCACGAAGTGACCGGCGTCGGCCAGCTCCAGCGGCGGCGGGCAGTTGCGGATCACCTTGCGCAGCGCATTCATGGCGTCGGCGCCGAGCACCGGGTCTTGCATGCCGATCGCCATGTAGCTTTCACCGTCCCAGTCGTCGCGCCAGAACGCCTGCGCTTCACGGCTGACATCGGCACCCGGCGCGTCGGAGCCATCGGGCACCAGATTGGGAAAGGCGCGCAACGCCGCCTTGTGGTCGGCATCGGGGAATGGTGCGTCGTAGGCCGCGGCTTCGGCTTCGGTCATCTCGGGATTTCCGCGCGCCAGCAGCCGGCCGACCTCCAGGTCGGGTTTGGAGTTGGAATAGGCACGCCAGTCGCGAAAACCGTCGGTCAAGTCGCCGGTGCCCATCTGCGTGTTCATCACCAGCAGGCGCGTGAAGCGCTCGGGCATCACCATCGGCAAGGTCAGGCCGAACAGCCCGCCCCAGTCCTGCACCACCAGCAGGACGTTCTTCAGGCCCAGCTTCTCGACCAGCGCCAGCAGCATGCCGCGGTGCAGGTCGAAGGTGTGGGCCGATTCGTCGTCGGGCTTGTCCGAGCGGCCGAAGCCGATCAGGTCGGGTGCCACCACCCGCAGGCCGGCAGCCGTGAAGACCGGGATCATCTTGCGATAGAGATAGCTCCAGGTGGGATTGCCATGCAGACACAGCACCGTGACATCGGCGTCACGCGGGCCGGTGTCGACATAGTGCACCCGCAATTGGGCGTGGTCGAAGTAGTTGGCTTCGTGGCCGAAGCCCGGCAGGTTGGCGAATCGATCGTCGGGGGTTCGGGATGCATGCA
>JBDSMV010000433.1:0-3004 GCA_039915715.1 Rubrivivax sp.
GCACCCAGCAGTGCCAGTTGCGACTCCACGTCGGCCAGCGGGCGTTCGAGTTCAGACGCGCGCTGCAAGGCCAACTGCTCGGCGGGCGATGTGATCATGTGCTTGAGCAAACTCAGTTCGGTTTGCGGCCCAGCAGTTCGGCCGCGTTGACGATCAGCTTGTCGGCGATGGCTTCGGCGTTGACCTGGAAGCTGCCGTCGCGGATCGCTTGTGCAATGCGGTCGACCTTCTTGGCGTCGAAGCTGCCGTCGCCTGCCGAGCCAGCGACGGCGGTGGCCGCCGGCGACAGCTGCAGCTTGGCGCTGGCTTCGGTGGCCTGGGTCGGAGAAGGACCGCCCGTGACAGCCGCGGGCTTGCGCTCGCTGGCCTGGGGAACGGGCGGCTTCGGGTCTGGTTGTCCGATCTTCATGTTGAACTCCTGTCTGGTGCACGAGAGTCCGTGCGGGCCGAGGACATGGACGTTGTATCGGCCGTGTCGTGGCGCGACTTTAGCCCTGGAGTCGAGTTTTTTGTCGCTGCGGCGGGTTGCGGCGGGACTGACGGCGTCGCCTTGGCCGTGAGATGACGCGTCACAGTCGCACCTCGATGCGGTTGTCGCCCACTGGGCGTCCGACCAGCACGCGGCCGTTGTCGGTGCGCACGCGGGCCGGCTGCCCTTCGAGGCCCGGCGACAACGCCTGACCTTCGGCAACCACGCTGAAGCCGTCGCCTGTGGCCTCGATGCGCACGGTGTCGCCGAGGCTGAAATGTTGCCTGGGGCGCAGATCGGTGCTGCGCAGCACCTGGCCCGCGGCCACTGGCTGCACCAGTTGCCGACCGGCCAGCGCTTGCAGGTCGTCGGTGGCGCTGCCGCTGCCATCGGCCCAGTCGGCTTCAGCCTGTTTGAGCTGGCCCGGGATCAGCATGGTGCCGGCCGCCAGCGCCACGGTGCTCACCACGGCCGGGGCCCAGACATGCACCGTCACCGGCAGGTACACCCGCCAGGCCGATGCGCCTTCGCTGCAGCGCAGACCAACCCGGGTGCGACCCCAGGCCGGTGCACCGGGGGCGGGGAACGGGTCGATGCGGGTGCAGGGCGCGAGCCGCAGACGAGCGTCGAGCGAACCGGCTTCGGCCTCGATGCGTGCGCCGGCCGGTGCCAGGCTGCGCGCCGCCTGTTCGGCGAGCGTCAGCGCTTGCTTGAGCGCGGCGGGTGGCAATTCCAGCGCCGATGGGCTCTGTGCCTGCGCCTGCGCTTGGCCGACGAAGCTCATCGCGGCGCCTGCCGCGATAGCCGCCACCGCCGCCCCTGCCGCCACTGCTTCGACGATGCGACGTCGCGGGACGGGAGAGCGATCGTTTGGCGCCGGCTTCATGCCCTGCACTGTGCCCTCGCGGGTCGCAAAGGCAGTGTCCGAGATGGCGGCTAAAGCACCGCTTGTTCGGGCTCATGTCGGTGAACGGGGCCCAACAGAATCCGTCCCAGCCGCTGGCCTTTCGTTGCGGCGGGCCCTGTTTGAGGAGCGCCTGATGATCTCCCGCCTGACCGAGAACCTCGACTTCCACAGCCAGGCGCTGATGCTGCGCGCCGAGCGCCAGAAGGTCATCGCCGGCAACATCGCCAACGCCGACACCCCTGGCTTCAAGGCCCGCGACTTCGACTTCGCCAGCGCCCTGAAGGCGGCCACCGGCGACACGGCGAACAGCGGCAACGGCATTGCGCAGAGCGTGATGGCCAGCACCACGGGCGGCGGCGCAACCGGCGGCGCTGGCGGTCTGCGAACCGCACCCCCATTGCGCTATGCCCAGCCGGCGCAGACCAGCCTGGACGACAACAGCGTCGACATGGACCGCGAACGCGCGGCCTTTGCCAACAACGCGCTCAAGTACGAATCCACCCTGCGCTTCATCAACGGCAGCATCCGAACCACGCTGGATGCCATGAAGAGCCCGAACCAGTCATGACGCGCAACCCACGCTGCAACGGAGCTAGCCGATGAGCCTGATGAGAATCTTCGACGTGGCCGGCAGCGCGGTCAGCGCGCAGAGCCAACGCCTGAACGTGGTGGCCTCCAACCTGGCCAATGCCGACACCGTGGCCGGCCCCGACGGCAGCGCCTACAAGGCGCGCCAGGTGATGTTCCAGGCGATGACGCTCGGCACGGCGGGCGCCGGCTTCAGCGGCGCCACCGCACGCGATGCATCGGCCGGCGTGCGGGTCTCGACGATCACCGAAGACCAGACCGCGGGGCGCCGCGTGCACGACCCCAAGCACCCCAGCGCCGACGCCGACGGCTATGTCACCTACAGCAATGTCAACCCGGTCGAGGAGATGGTCAACATGATCTCGGCTTCACGCTCCTACCAGAACAACATCGAAGTCATGAACACCGCCCGCAGCCTGCTGCAGAAAACCTTGCAGGTGGGTCAATGAATGGATCGGTAAGCGGCGTGGCGCCGGTTTCCAGCGATCCGTACGCGGCGCTGTCCGGCAACACCAACGGCAACAAGACGGCCACCGCCAACGACGCCGGTGCGGCAGACCGGTTCCTGAAGCTGCTGGTGACGCAGCTGCAGAACCAGGACCCGCTGAACCCGATGGACAACGCCCAGATCACGAGCCAGATGGCGCAGATCAACACCGTCAGCGGCATCGAGAAGCTCAACACCACCGTGCAGGGGCTCGGCGGTGGGCTGGTGCAGATGCAGGCGCTGCAGGGCGCTGCGCTGGTGGGCCGCGACATCACGCTGCCGGGCAATCGCATCACCGTGCAGGATGGCTTGGGCAAGGGCGGGTTCGATCTGGCCGGCACCGCCGACCGGGTGTCGGTGGAGGTTCTGAACCCGGCCGGGCAGGTGGTGCAGACCCTCGAGATGGGCACCCAGACGGCAGGGCGCCACCACTTCGACTGGGAAGCCAAGGGTGCTGCCGACGGAGCTGCCTACAGCTTTCGCATCAACGCCCGCGCCGGAACCACTGCGGTGGCCACCGAGCCGCTGATGCGCGACCGCGTGCAGGCCGTCA
>JBDSMV010000401.1:0-2877 GCA_039915715.1 Rubrivivax sp.
AGCATGATGTAGGCGGCGCAAAACGCCGCCAACGCTGCGAGCACCCAGTCCTGCACCGGAATGCGGTTACGCGGGGAAGACTTCAGGGCCGGGTAGGCCAGATACGCCAGGAACATCGCGAAGGCCAGGTGAATGGCGCGCGATTCGGTGTCGTTGAGGACGCCGAACCCCACCGCGTACGGCAGCGGAGAGGCGATCCACAACTGGAACAAGGACCAAGCCAGCGCGACACCGAGGAGCACCCGGCGTGCGAGCCCGGTGGGGTCGCGACCGCCGGTGTCGGTCTCGGCAACGAGCTTGGCGAGGTCGACGTCGTTCGAATCGGAGACGGCCGTGGGGGAGGGCGCCGTCATGCTTCAACTCCCGGGCCCATGCCCACGGCCGCCGGGCTCACATCCAGCCCTTTTCTTTGTAGTACTTCGCCGCGCCCGGGTGCAGCGGTGCCGACAGACCATCCTTGATCATGAGCTTCGGATCGAGGTGGGCGAATGCCGGGTGCAGCTTCTTGAAGTCGTCGAAGTTCTCAAACACGGCTTTGACGAGTTCATAGACCGTCGCATCAGGCACCTTCGACGAAGTCACGAAGGTCGCCAACACGCCGTAGGTGGGGGTCGGGTCGGGGTTGCCGATGTACAAGCCGCCGGGGATATTGACCTTGGCGTAATACGGTGCGCCGGCCACCAGCTTGTCGATGGCCGGGCCGGTCAGCGGCACCAGCTTGGCGCCGCAGGTGGTGATCGGATCCTGGATGTTGGCCGAGGGGTGGCCGACGCTGTAGAAGAAGCCGTCGATCTTGTTGTCGCACAGCGCTGCGCCGTGCTCATCCGCCTTCAGCTCGGATGCCAGCGCGAAGTCTTTCGTCGTCCAGCCCAGCGCCGCCAGCAGTTCATCGGCGGCAGCCCGCGTGCCGGATCCAGGGTTGCCGACGTTGAAGCGTTTGCCCTTTAAATCTTCGAACTTCTTGATGCCGGCTTCCTTGCGCGCCAGCACCGTCATCGGTTCAGGGTGCACCGAGAACACCGCGCGCAACTCCTTGAAGGCACCGTCTTTTTCGAACTGCTTGGCGCCCTTGGTGGCGTTGTACTGCACGTCGGACTGCGCCACGCCGAAGTCGAGCTCGCCGGCACGGATGGTGTTGACGTTGAAGACCGACCCGCCGGTGGATTCGACCGAGCAACGGATACCGTGCTTGGCGCGGTCCTTGTTCATCAGGCGGCAGATCGCGCCGCCTGCGGCGTAGTAGACGCCGGTGACGCCACCGGTGCCGATGGTGATGAACTTCTGCTGCGCGAAGGCACTGCCGGCCGGCAAGGCGAGTAGCAGCACCGCGGCGGCCGATGCGGCCAGGCCGAGCGCGGAGCGTCGAGGAGTGACGGAAGCGCCGTGGGTGATTCGATTCATGAAAATTCTCCTCTTTGGAATGGAACGTTGGAACAAGGGAACGGTGCCGCAATGGCGGTGAAAGTGATGCACGGGCGGATTGCGCCGTGCGTTTGGAACAAGGCGGTCAATGCACGGGGGCGGCTTGGGTCGCCACCGACGGCGACACCGGCACACCCACCATCCTTGGCGGCATTTCAGCGACAGCCGCATCGATCGCACGCGCCAGACGCGAGACGATCTGGTCCAGGTCGTCTTCGGTGACGACGAAGGGTGGCGCCAGCAACACGTGGTCACCGAGGCGGCCGTCGATCGTGCCGCCGCTGGGATAGACCATCAGCCCGTTGGCCATCGCCTGCGACTTGATGCGGGCATGCAGGCGCAGCGTGGGGTCGAACGGGGTCTTGCGGCTGCGGTCGGCCACGAGTTCGATGCCGCGGAACAGCCCACGGCCGCGCAAATCCCCGACATGCGGGTGGTCGCCGAAGGTGTGTTGCAAGCGGTCGGCCAGACCTTGCCCCTGTTTGCGCACCGCCGCGAGCAGGCCGTCGCGTTCGATCACCTGCTGCACCGCCAGCGCAGCTGCGCAGGCCACCGGGTGGCCGATGTAGGTGTGGCCATGTTGGAACTGGCCGCTGCCTCGCTCGAAAGCCAGTGCGATCGTCTCCGACACCAGCACTGCGCCGATCGGCTGATAGCCGCCGCCCAGGCCCTTGGCCACCACCAGCAGGTCGGGCGCAACCCCGTCCTGCTCGCAGGCGTGGAGGGTGCCGGTGCGGCCCATGCCGCACATCACCTCGTCCAGGATCAAGAGGATGCCGTGGCGCGTGCACAGCTCGCGCACCCCGCGCAGGTAGCCGGGCACCGGGGTCAGCGCGCCCGAGGTGGCACCGCCCACGGTTTCGGCAACGAAAGCGATGACCCGATGGGCGCCCACCTGGTCGATCGCAGCCGCGAGTTCAGTCACCAGGCGTTGGCCATAGGCTTCGGCGGTTTCGTCTTTGGCGCGACCCCGGTATTCATAGCAGGGCGAGACATGCGTGACATCGATCAGCAGCGGCGCGAACTGCTTGCGTCGCCACACGTTGCCGCCCACGGCCAGCGCACCCAGGGTGTTGCCGTGGTAGCTCTGCTGGCGGGCAATGAAATGACTGCGTTCGGGCTGGCCGATCTCGACGAAATACTGTCGTGCCATCTTCAACGCAGCTTCGACGGCTTCGGATCCGCCAGACAAGAAGTAGGCGCGGCCGATGCCGGCCGGCGCATCGGCCACCAACCGATCAGCCAGTGCTTCGGCCACCTCGGTGGTGAAGAAGCTGGTGTGGGCATAAGCCACGGCGTCGATCTGCTGGTGCATGGCGGCGCGCACATCCGGATGGCCATGCCCCAGGGACGACACTGCGGCGCCGCCGCAAGCGTCCAGATACCGCCGGCCTTCCTGGTCGACGATGTAAATGCCTTCGGCGGCCACTGCGTGCGGCAGTGCCTGGCCCAGGC
>JBDSMV010000407.1:0-7394 GCA_039915715.1 Rubrivivax sp.
TCGTCGAGCACCGCAGCCGCAGTGTCGTAGCCCGCTTCCTCTAAACCCGGCAGTGCAGCGATGGTCTCGATGCCGGCCAGCTCTTTCATCACGAAGAGCATGTCCTTGATCGGGGCGCGGTACGTCATGGTGCAACTCCTGTCGATCGATCGGGCCGCGGCATGCAGCGCAGCCGTGCCATGTCGCTGCCGCTCAGAGTGCGGCGACCAGTTCGGGCACCGCAGTGAACAGGTCGGCTTCGAGCCCGTAGTCCGCGACACCGAAGATCGGCGCTTCGGCGTCCTTGTTGATCGCCACGATCACCTTGCTGTCCTTCATGCCGGCCAAGTGCTGGATGGCGCCGCTGATGCCGATCGCCACGTAAAGCTGCGGCGCGACGATCTTGCCGGTCTGCCCCACTTGCCAGTCGTTGGGCGCATAACCGGCATCGACCGCCGCGCGGCTGGCTCCCAGCGCCGCGCCGAGCTTGTCGGCCAATGGCGTCAGCACCTCATCGAACTTCTCACTGCTGCCCAAGGCGCGGCCGCCGCTGACGATGACCTTGGCTGCCGTCAGCTCGGGCCGGTCGCTCTTGGCGATCTCGGCGCCGACGAAGCTGGTGAGGCCCGTATCGGCCACCGCGTCCAGCTTCTGCACCTCGGCACTGCCACCGCTGTCGGCAGCGGCATCGAAGCCGGTGGTGCGCACCGTGATGACCACGGTGGCGTCGCTGCACTGCACGGTGGCAATGGCGTTGCCGGCATAGATCGGACGCTCGAAGGTGTCGGGGCTGACGACCTTGATCGCATCGCTGACCTGCCCCACGTCCAGCAGCGCTGCCACGCGCGGCGCGATGTTCTTGCCGCTGGCGGTGGACGGAAACAGGATGTGGCTGTAGTTCTGACCCTTCTCGCCGGCCACGGCCATCACCTGCGCCGCCATGTTCTCGGCCAGGCCGTGCTCGAGCCCCGGCGCGTCGGCATGCAGCACCTTGGCCACACCGGCAATCTTGGCTGCGGCTGCGGCCGCCGGGCCGGCGTTGGCGCCGGCCACCAGCACATGCACGTCGCCACCGCAGGCAATCGCCGCAGTGACGGTGTTGAGCGTTGCACCCTTGATGGATGCGTCATCGTGTTCGGCTACGACCAGGGCTGCCATGTCAGATCACCTTCGCTTCGTTCTTGAGTTTGGCCACCAGCGTGGCGACATCGGGAACCATCACCCCGGCGCCGCGCTTGGGCGGCTCGCTAACCTTCAGGGTCTTGACGCGCGGCGTCACATCGACCCCCAGGTCGGCAGGCTTGATGTTCTCCAACGGCTTCTTCTTGGCCTTCATGATGTTGGGCAGCGTCACATAGCGCGGCTCGTTCAGGCGCAGGTCAGTGGTGATGACTGCCGGCAGCCTGATCTTCAGTGTCTCGAGGCCGCCGTCGACCTCTCGGGTGACACTGGCCGACCCATCGGCCACCTCGACCTTCGACGCAAACGTGGCCTGCGCCATGCCGGTCAACGCGGCCAACATCTGCCCGGTCTGGTTGCAGTCGTCGTCGATGGCCTGCTTGCCGAGGATCACGAGGTCAGGCTTCTCCTTGTCGACCAGCGCCTTCAGCAGCTTGGCCACCGCCAGCGGCTGCAGCGCTTCGGTGGTCTCGACCAAGATCGCGCGATCGGCGCCGATGGCCATCGCGGTGCGCAACGTTTCCTGGCACTGCAGCACGCCGCAAGACACCGCGACGATCTCGGTGACGGTGCCCTTTTCCTTGAGCCTGACGGCTTCTTCGACCGCAATTTCGTCGAAGGGGTTCATGCTCATCTTGACGTTGGCGATGTCGACCCCGCTGCCATCGGCCTTGACCCGCACCTTGACGTTGTAGTCGACCACCCGTTTGACTGCCACCAGCACCTTCATCGGTTTTGCTCCCGCGCTTGTTTGCAAGAGGGGACCGAGGGCCCCCGTCCAATCGAATTCATTCTAGGCGTCGCATCGCGGGCCCGCGCCATGCGCAGCAGCGATGCCCCGGTCGACATCGACCCGACGCAGCACCACCAACCCGGCAAGGAAGAAGACGCCCGTCGACAGGATCGCGATGCGCTGGTTGCCGCTGGCCAGCACCGTCACCACGCCGTAAGTGACCGGCCCGATCACCGCCGACAGCCGCACAGCCACAGTCCACAGCCCGTAGAACTCGCCCAGCCGTGCCGGCGGCGCGAACACCCCCGCGAGTGCGCGCCCCGCCGACTGGCTGCTGCCCATGCACAGCCCCGCAATCACCGCGGCGACCCAGAACAACGCCTGCGTGGTGGCAGCCACGGCCAGCACCGTCATCAACACCCAACCCCAGAGCGTCAATGCCAGGGCACGCTGATGGCCGACCCGGTCCTGCAGGTAGCCGAAGCCAAACGCGCCCAATGCGGCGGCGATGTTGACCAGGAAGATCAACATCATCGTCTGAGCCTGTTGAAAGCCCAGCACCTGCTCGGCATAGACTGCCGCCAGCGCGATCACCACCGCGATGCCGGCCTGATAGAACACCGCGCACAACAACAGCCATGCGAAATCTTCGTAGCGCCGGGCTTCGCGCCAAGTTCTCAGCAGGCGAGCGACGGCGCCATGCATACGGCCTTCGGCAGCTCCCCGTTGCGGCAGGGCGCGCTCTTTCAACAGCACGAAGGTGGGCAACGACGACAACGCATAGACCGCGGCCGTGATCAGCATCGTCACCGGCACGAAGTGCGTGGCGGGAAGGCCCTGCCCTTGCGCCCACAGCACATAGGCCAGGCTCAGCCCGAGCGTCAACATGCCGCCGAAGTAGCCGAAGCTCCAGCCCCAGCCCGACACGCATCCCATCGACTCGCGCCGTGCCAACTCGGGCAGAAACGACGCGGTCAACGACTCGCCGAACGAATAGAAGAGGTTCGACATCACGATCGCCGCCACTGCCAGCCACAGGTCGCCGCGCCCCACCAATGCCAATGCGGCAGTGGTCACCACGCAAGCCGCGGTGCTCAGCATCAGCAGCGGTTTCTTGGCTGCGCGCAGGTCGGCATAGGCGCCGATGGCGGGCATCGCGACCATCACCAGCAGGTTCGACAGGCCGAGCGCCAAGGTCCAGGCCAGCGTGCCCCAGGCCGCGCCGTCGGCCACCACGCCCACGAAGTAGGCGTTGAAGACCGCCGTCATCACAACAGTCGTGTAGCCGGAGTTGGCGAAGTCGTACATGGCCCAGCCGAACACTTCACGGCGCTGCACGCCGGGGTTCAGGGCACTCTGGGCGAACAGGGGCATCGGCAGCTTCGGCGACGGGTGTGTCGGTGGTGCCCGGGACGGGAATTGAACCCGTATGCCCATCACTGGGCGGCGGATTTTAAGTCCGCTGCGTCTGCCGATTTCGCCACCCGGGCGGGTGGCGGATTATTGCTGTGTCAGGTCGGGACACTGGAGGCGCGACCGGGAGTCGAACCCGGCTGGACGGATTTGCAATCCGTTGCATAACCGCTTTGCTATCGCGCCGCTCGCAGACTTCAGCTTGCCGTCACCAACCCGCTGACAAACACCACCCCGTAGCAAAAAAGGGAAGCCGGAGCTTCCCTTGTTGGTGTCCCACCCGCGTGCTGCGAATGGGATCTCAGGCATCCTGGAGCGGGAAACGAGACTCGAACTCGCGACCTCAACCTTGGCAAGGTTGCGCTCTACCAACTGAGCTATTCCCGCCTGACTGATTACTTTCGCTGCAGCTGTCAGCGAAGTGAATCTCGTGCAGCGCAGCCGCGCATTGTATGCCGGAAAAAAGCGGCGCCACAAGATGCCGGCCACACTTGCGGCAAGCGATGTGGCACCGCATCACGCCTTTGCTGTCAATGCGGCAGCCCGTCGTTGGTCGCTGACGGCTTGGCCCCTTCGACCTTGGCCGTCGGCGTGGCCGGTGGCAACACCTCGTCGTCTGGCAAGGGCTCGGGAGTCTTCTCCAGCGCCAGCTCCAGCACCTGATCGATCCACCTGACGGGCACGATTTCCAGATTGTTCTTGGCGTTCTCGGGAATGTCCTGCAGGTCCTTGACGTTGTCTTCGGGAATCAGCACCACGCGCACACCACCGCGGTGCGCTGCCAACAGCTTTTCCTTCAGGCCGCCGATGGCCGTGACCTCGCCTCGCAAGGTGATCTCGCCAGTCATCGCCACATCGGCCCTGACGGGGATGCCGGTCAGAGCCGACACCAGCGCAGTCGTCATCGCGGCTCCGGCGCTGGGGCCGTCCTTCGGCGTTGCGCCATCGGGCACGTGGATGTGGATGTCGCGCTTCTCGAATACCTCGTCCCTGATGCCCATTCGCCGCGCACGCGAGCGAACCACCGAGCGGGCCGCTTCCACCGACTCCTTCATCACGTCGCCGAGCGAACCGGTGCGGATGATGTTGCCCTTACCCGGCATCACCGCCGCCTCGATGGTCAGCAGGTCGCCGCCGACCTCGGTCCAGGCCAGGCCGACCACCTGCCCGACCTGGTTCTTCTTTTCGGCGCGGCCGAAGTCGAACTTGCGCACCCCGAGAAACTCATTCAGGTTGTCTTCGGTGATGACGACCTTGCCGTCGTACTTCTTCAGCTGCTGGCCCTTGACGACCTTGCGGCAGATCTTGGAGATTTCGCGTTCCAGCGACCGCACGCCGGCTTCACGGGTGTAGTAGCGAATGATTCCGCGGATGCCGCTTTCGGTCAGCTCCTGCTCGTCGGGCCTGACACCGTTGTTCTTCTCTTGCTTGGTCGCCAGGTAGCGCTGCGCGATGTTGAGCTTTTCTTCTTCGGTATAGCCCGCCAGGCGAATCACTTCCATCCGATCCAGCAGCGCTGGCGGGATGTTCATGCTGTTGCTGGTGGCCACGAACATCACATCCGACAGGTCGAAGTCGACCTCGACATAGTGGTCGCTGAAGGTGTGGTTCTGCTCGGGGTCCAACACCTCCAGCAGCGCAGATGACGGGTCGCCGCGGAAGTCCATGCCCAGCTTGTCGATCTCGTCCAGCAGGAAAAGCGGATTGCGGGTGCCGATCTTGGCCAAGCTCTGCAGCACCTTGCCCGGCATGCTGCCGATGTAGGTGCGTCGGTGGCCGCGGATCTCGGCCTCGTCGCGCATACCGCCCAGCGCCATGCGAACGAACTTGCGGCCGGTGGCGCGCGCCACGCTCTGGCCGAGCGAGGTCTTGCCCACACCCGGCGGGCCAACCAGACACAAAATCGGCGCCTTGACCTTGTCCACGCGCTGCTGCACCGCGAGGTATTCGAGGATGCGATCTTTGACTTTTTCGAGTCCGAAGTGGTCCTCGTTCAACACCGCTTCGGCCAGCGCCAGGTCGTGCTTGATTTTGGTCTTCTTGGCCCACGGCAGGCCAATCAAGGTGTCGATGAAGTTCCGCACCACGGTGGCTTCGGCCGACATCGGAGACATCAGCTTCAACTTCTTCAGCTCGCTGTCGGCCTTCTTGCGCGCTTCCTTGGGCATGCGCGCGGCCTTGATCTTCTTTTCGAGTTCTTCCATGTCGGCGCCTTCTTCGCCGTCACCCAGCTCCTTCTGGATCGCCTTCACCTGTTCGTTCAGGTAGTACTCGCGCTGGCTCTTCTCCATCTGGCGCTTGACGCGGCCGCGGATGCGCTTTTCCACCTGCAGGATGTCGACTTCATGCTCCAGCAGCTCCAGCAGCTTTTCGAGCCGCTTCGGAATGCTGAACAGGTCCAGCACGGCTTGCTTGGCTTCCAGCTTCAGCGGCAAATGCGCGGCAATGGTGTCGGCCAGGCGACCCGGGTCGTCGATGCCGGCGATCGAGGTCAGTATCTCTGGCGGGATCTTCTTGTTGAGCTTGACATACTGGTCGAACTGCTGCGTGACCGCGCGTCGCAGCGCCTCGATCTCCGGGGTGGCGTCGACTCCCACCGGAACGGGAGTCACGTCGCCGACGAAGAAGTCGTTCTCTTCGGTAATCTTGGTGGTGGT
Organism: Rubrivivax sp.; assembly: GCA_039915715.1. GTDB lineage: Bacteria > Pseudomonadota > Gammaproteobacteria > Burkholderiales > Burkholderiaceae_C > Rubrivivax. The sequence continues at coordinate 5,962 of JBDSMV010000407.1, forward strand.
GGCGCGCTGCACGCCTTCGACCAGCACCTTCACGGTGCCGTCGGGCAATTTCAGCATCTGCAGCACGGAAGACACGCAGCCGACCTCGAACATGTCGTCGGCCTTGGGCTCGTCTTTACCCGCAGCACGTTGCGCCACCAGCATGATCTGACGCCCCGATTCCATTGCGGCTTCGAGTGCCTTGATCGATTTTGGCCGCCCCACGAACAGCGGAATGACCATGTGCGGAAACACCACCACATCGCGCAGCGGCAGCAGCGGCAGGGTGATCGGGTCGGGCGGAAGGATCGGATGTCCGGACATTGAGACCTCACTTTCTCAGGCGCAGTTGAGGCCCGAGGGAAAAATTGCAAGCGGCCGAGTCAGTCAGCACGAATGACAAAGGCGATGGCGATGCCCGAAGGGCAAGCCAAGCCGAATCGAGTGGAAAGAGCGGTGGGGCAGTGGCCGTCGCGAGCGTGTCGAGGCGGTGCTGAGCAGCGGAGCCGCACTCCCGTGCGGCGAGCAGCGCAGGCGCCGCATCGGCAGGCGCAGCAGGCCAATGCCCCACCGCTCAGGCGGAAGCCTTTTTCTCGCGGTAGACCAGGAGGGGCTTTGCACCGTCTTCAATGATGTGCTCGTCCACCACCACCTTCACCACCCCGTCGAGCGTCGGCAACTCGAACATGGTGTCGATCAGCGAATGCTCGAGGATCGATCGCAGCCCGCGCGCACCGGTCTTTCGCGCCAGTGCCTTGCGCGCGATGGCAGTCAGCGCCGAAGGCCTGATCTCGAGTTCAACTCCATCCATTGCGAACAGCTTCTGGTACTGCTTGACGAGTGCGTTCTTTGGCTCGGTCAGGATCTGCACCATCGCGTCGATGGTCAATTCACCCAGCGTGGCCACCACCGGCAGGCGCCCCACCAGCTCGGGAATCAGCCCAAACTTGATCAGGTCCTCGGGCTCGGCTTCGCGAAACAGGTCGGCCGCACGCTTCTCGTTCTTGCTGTGCACGCTGGCAGCGAAGCCGATGCCCGATTTTTCGGTGCGGTTCTGAATCACCTTCTCCAACCCGTCGAAAGCGCCACCACAGATGAACAGGATGTTGGTCGTGTCGATCTGCAGAAAGTCCTGGTTCGGATGCTTGCGCCCGCCCTGGGGCGGCACGCTGGCCATCGTGCCTTCGACCAGCTTCAGGAGCGCCTGCTGCACGCCTTCGCCCGACACATCGCGGGTGATGCTGGGGTTGTCGGACTTGCGGCTGATCTTGTCGATCTCGTCGATGTAGACGATGCCGCGCTGCGCGCGTTCAACGTCGTAGTTGCAGTTCTGCAGCAGCTTCTGGATGATGTTCTCGACGTCCTCGCCAACGTAGCCGGCTTCGGTCAAGGTGGTCGCGTCGGCGATCACGAAGGGTACGTTGAGCAGTCGCGCCAGGGTCTGCGCCAGCAGT
>JBDSMV010000474.1:0-3378 GCA_039915715.1 Rubrivivax sp.
CTGCGGCGCTTGTTCGCCGGCCGCCGCGGGCACGTGCTGGCCCTGGCCGCCAACCCCCATCTGGCGTTCGGCGGGCTCGTGCTGGACCGCCTGGCCGCGCGACTGGCAGGGCAGGGTCGCGAGGTGCTGGTGGTGGACGCTTCCGGCACCTCACCGCTGCCGAACGAACTGGCGAACGTGGACCTGTCGGCCTGCATCGAACGCATCGCAGCGCGCGTGTGCTATCTGCCGGCGCGCGGGCTGCCGCTGGCGCATGTGGACACGCGCGGCTCGGCCGGCGGCTTCATCGACGCGTTGCAGCAGACCGCACCCGAAGCCGAGGTGCTGCTGCTGCATGCCGATGCCACCGATCTGGCGCGCATCCTCAAGCACCGCGTGGCGCGGCCGATGCTGATCGGCGCCGACCACCCCGAGAGCATCAAGCACGCCTATGCCAGCGCCAAACTGTTGGCGCAGCGTTGCGGGCTGATGACCTTCGATCTGTTGCTGGCCGCCGCGCCGCAGGCCCCGCGCAGCACCGCCATCGCGCGCAGCCTGGCGGGTTGCCTCGAGAATTTTCTGGGGGCGCTGCTGTGCCACTCGGCCGTGATCGATCCGGCCGGCTCGGGCGGCGATGCCGACCGCGCTTTGTCGCACCTGCTGCAAGCCCAGATCGACACCGCGGGCGAGGCTGTCGCGGCAACGCCGGCGCTGCGCCCCGCTCGCCATGCCCCCGCCCTACCGGCCATCGACTCCGGCCTTGCGATGGCCGGTGCGCGCGTGGCCGCGCACCGATCCGAGCTTCACGCTGCCACCCGCCACCACTGCTGAGAGACCCATCCATGTACACCGCCAAGGGACAACTCGACGCCGGCGCGCTGCTCAAGCAGTACCAGCCACTCGTGCGCCGTCTGGCCCACCAGATGATTGCCAAGCTGCCCGCCAATGTCGAGCTCGACGACCTGATCCAGGTCGGCATGATCGGCCTGTCGGACGCGCTGGGCCGCTTCGACGCCGCCCAGGGCGTGCAGTTCGAAACCTTCGCCACCCAGCGCATCCGCGGCGCGATGCTCGACGAATTGCGCGGCAACGACTGGATGAGCCGCGGCGACCGCCGCCACCAGCGCAGCATCGAATCGGCCGTGCACAAGCTGGAGCAGCGCTTCGGCCGCGCGCCGGCCGAAAGCGAGATTGCCAAGGAAATGGGGCTGAGCCTGAGCGACTACCAGGAACTGCTGGGCAAGGTCCGCGGCACCCAGCTCATCTACCTCGAAGACATGAGCGGCGACGAGGGCGACGACGACTACCTCGACCGCCATGTGGCCGACGGCTCGGCCAATCCGATTGCGCGGCTGCAGGACCAGCGCATGCGAGAAGCGCTGGTCGAGGCCATCAAGAACCTGCCCGAACGCGAGCAGTACGTGATGAGCATGTACTACGAGCATGACATGAACCTGAAGGAAATTGCGGTGGTGCTGAAGGTGACCGAAAGCCGGGTCTGCCAGCTGCACAGCCAGTCGATCGCCCGGCTGCGCACGCGGCTGCGGGAGTGGTAAGGAGAAGGTGATGGGACTGGGACTGTTGTTTGACCTGATGCCGCGTCGCGCAGCGTCGGCGCTGCGTGCGACGGCGGCCTCGCAAAGCGCTCTGATGCCCGGCGCCGATGCCGAGCCGGTCGGACCCGAGGGTGCCCCGCGCGCCGCCGAACTCGTCAGCGGGCTGGCTCGTCTGGCGTCGAACCTGGGACGCGAAGTGGCCGAGGTGCGCGGTGTCGTCGACGACACGCACCGCAGCGCCGGGCTTCAGTCTGAAACGATGGGCGCGCTGGTGCGCCAGGTGGGGCAGGTGGTGCAGGCCCAGGCGGCGATCGGCAGCGAAACCACGCACAGCGTGACTGCGCTCGGCGCGGTGTCCGATGCGCTGCGGGCGGTCGGCACCGAGGTTTCGGCGATCGAACGATCGCTTTCGCAGGTCTCCGATGCGGCAGCGGAGATCACCCGCATCGCGTTGCAGACCCGGCTGGTGGCCTTCAACGCCTCGGTCGAAGCGCGCCGCGCTGGCGAAGCCGGGCGTGGCTTCGGTGTGGTCGCGGGTGCGGTCAAGGACCTGGCCGGTCAGGTGGAGATCTGCTCCAAGCAGATCGTCGGCACCGTGGCGCAGCTGGACGACCGAATCGTGGCGCTGGCGCGCGAGGTCGGTGTGCAGGACGGCGCCATCGCTGCGGCGCAGGCCGGGGTGGTGCACCGGGCGTTGTCTCAGCTGCAACAGGGCGTGCAGCGAATCGCGCAGGCCAGCACGCTGAGCCGCGAGGTCTGTGCCGGGCTCGACACCGAGATCGGCGCCTTGCAGTCTGGCATGGGGCACACGCGTTCGGCGCTCGACGCGGCGCAGCGGCGCACCGACACGCTGCTCAGCATCTCTGAGGAGATGATCGAACACGTGGCGTCGTGCGGCGTCGAGACCGCGGACACCCGCTACATCGACGCCGCCCGCGACACTGCCGAGCAGATCGCGCACGCGCTCGAACAGGCACTGGCCGATGGCCGCATCAGCGAAGCACAGCTGTTCGACGAGCAGTACCGCCCGCTGCCCAACACCGCGCCGCAGCAGCACGAGGCGCGCTTCTCCGTTTTGGCCGACCGGTTATTTCCGGCGCTGCAGGAACCGGTGCTGGGGTTGACCGACAAGGTGGTGTTCTGCATCGCCGCCGACCGCAATGGCTACATCGCCTGTCACAACCGCCAGTACAACCAGCCCCAGCGTGCGGGTGACCTGGCATGGAACACCGCGCACTGCCGCAACCGGCGCATCTTCAACGACCGCACCGGCCTGGCGTCGGCGCGCAACCAGCGGCCGTTCTTGCTGCAGACCTACCGCCGCGACATGGGTGGCGGGCAGTTCGTGGTGATGAAGGAAGCGGCCGCGCCGATCACGGTTGGCGGCCGCCATTGGGGCGGCTTGCGGCTCGCGTTCAGGTTCTGATCACGCGTCGACGGTTTCGAATGAAAAAGCCCGCAGCAGCGGGCTTTTTTCGATGGGTGCCATCGGCTGAATGCGGTTGCGAGGGGCACCTCAGGCCAGCAGGCTGCCGGCGGTGGTGCTGCGCTCGTTGCCGCCCTGAGCCGAATAGAGCCCCGCTGCGGCCGGCGTGGTGGGCATCAGCACATCGATGGCCCGGTCCAGGGATGCGGTGGCACGCGCCAGCGCTTCACGCTGCGCGGCGACCTGCCCGCCAGCCATGGCCAGACGCCGGCGCAACGGTGGTGGCACGCCGCCTCTGCGGGCGGCAGCGGCGAAATGACCCACCGCTGCCGCGAGAGCCGCGCGCAGGTCCGATGCGGCACGGTCGACCGCTGCCAGGTCCTGCTGGCGCAGCGCTGCACCCAGCAGTGCCAGTTG
>JBDSMV010000001.1:0-11729 GCA_039915715.1 Rubrivivax sp.
CTGCCACGAAAGCCGTGGCCCAGAACGGCGTCGGCTTCTGAAACGCCACCTTGATGGTGTGGCTGTCGACCTTGGTGACGACGATGTCCGAATAGACCTTGGAGGTGACCGTGGCGCTGGCCGGGTCCTTGCTGAACTCCCAGTTGAAGACGCAGTCGTCGGCGGTGAAGGGTTTGCCGTCGTGCCAGGTCACGCCCTTCTTCAGCTTCCAGGTGACCGTTTTGCCATCGGCCGACAAACCACCGTTTTCTCGCGTCGGGATCTCGGCCGCCAGCACGGCGAACAGGTTGCCGTCGCCGTCCCACGAAGCCAGGGGTTCGTAGAAGATGCGCGAGCCTTCCTGGTACTTGGTGCCGTTGGCGAAGTGCGGCTGCAGCAGGGTGGCACCCTGCCACCACAAAGCCTTGAGCGTGCCGCCACCGCCGCGCTTGGTGGGCTTGTAGGGGAAGGGCGCGCTCTGCGCGCTGGCCACTCCGGCATGCATCAGCAGCATCGACGCCATCGGCGCCGAGATCCCGAGGCCGACCATCTGCTGGATGAACCGGCGTCGTGGCAACTGGCCCTGGCGCACTTCTTCGATCAGGTCTTGCAGGTCATGGGCTTGCATGGGGAGTCTCCTGGCGAATGACACAAAAGCGACACAAGGGAAGGTGGAACGCGATCAACGTGCGAACGCACCGGCGGGTGCACGCAGGCACCGGGAGCCGAATCGTATCGGCTGGGTGTCCAACGGCCATCCGGGTCCGCCCCATGGTGGGGCGCCGATGGCGCACCGGTATCGCCATCCCGCCGCGCGGCTACCGCCGAAAACGACCGCCGCGGCGATACTCGCGGCCATGGACGACGACACCATCCTGACGATCCACGGCCCCGCGGTGGCGGCACTGCCGCTGGTGTTGGATTCCCCGCATTCGGGGCAGCGCATGCCGCCTGATTTCGGCTCGATTCGCAGCGTGGCGGAATTGCGGGAGGGTGAGGACAGCTTCATCGATGCGCTTTTCATGCCTGCAGTTGCAAGAGGCGTGCCGCTGTTGGCAGCGCAGTTTCCGCGCACCTACCTGGACGCCAACCGCCATGCAGGCGACATCGACCCCGAGTTGATGGACGCCCCCTGGCCCCAGCCGCTGAACCTGAGCACGAAGGCGGGCATCGGCAAGGCACTGGTTTGGCGCTGCCTGGACGCCGACCGCCCGCTCTACGACCGGCGCCTGACGGTTGCCGAAGTGCAGCACCGCATCGACCGTTGCCACACCCCGTACCACGCGGCGCTGCGGCGCCTGCTGGACGGCGCCCATGCGCGGCATGGCGTGGTGCACCACTTCAATTGCCATTCGATGCCGCCCAACAGCAGCTTCCTGATCGAGGGAGTGGCGGGCCAACCGCGTGCCGACATCGTGCTCGGCGACCGTGACGGCAGCACTTGCGCGCCGGCCTTCACCACATTCGTGCATCGGCACCTGGCGGCAGCCGGGCTCACCGTCGCGGTCAACGACCCGTACAAGGGCGTCGAGTTGGTGCGGGCCTATTCCGACCCGGCCGCCGGCCGCCATAGCCTGCAGATCGAGATCAACAAACGCCTGTACATGGACACCGCCACGCTCCAGCGCAACGACGGTTTCGAGCGCATGCAGCAGGTGCTGCTGTCGCTGGTCGACGCACTGGCCAGCGACTTCTTCATCAGGGCCCACCATGCCTGATCGATCGGAGGTCGACACGCCCGCGGTCGAGTTGCAGGCTCCGGACATCGGCCGCTGGCGCGAAGGCCACACCGGTGTCGACTGGGTGCACCAGTTCGACAGCGGCCAGCCGGGGCCGACGGTGATGGTGCAGGCGCTGACCCATGGCAACGAGATCTGCGGCGCCATCGCGCTGGACGGCTTGCTTCAGCAGATGCTGGCCGATGACGGCCCGCGGTGGCGACCCCGCATCGGACGGCTGATCCTTGCCTTCGGCAATGTCGAAGCCTATGTGCGCTTCGACCCGGCCGACCCGTTTGCGTCGCGCCTGGTCGACGAGGACTACAACCGCGTCTGGGATGACGCGGCGTTGCTCGGCGATCGCGATTCGGCGGAACTGCGCCGAGCGCGGCTGTTGCGTCCTTTCGTTGACGACGCCGATTTCCTGCTCGACATCCATTCGATGAGCAGCCCCTGCGTGCCGCTGATGGTGTGCGGCACGGTCGACAAGAACGCCGCCTTTGCGCGCCGCCTGGGCATGCCCGAGGTGCTGCTGCTCGATACCGGCCATGCAGCGGGTCTGCGGATGGTGGAACGCGGTGGCTTCGGCGACTCGGCGAGCCCCAAACATGCACTCTTGATCGAATGCGGTCAGCACTGGGAACGGGCCGCAGCCGATGTCGCGGGCGATTCGATGGTGCGCTTCCTTGGCTTGACCGGCGTGGCCGAATCCGACTGGGTGGCTGCCAACGTGCGCCTGCCGCTGCCGCCGGTGCAACGCCTGGTGCGGGTTACTGAAGCGGTGGTGGCGTTGTCGCCGAATCTGCGCTTCCTGGTGCCGACGTTGGGGTTGTCGGTGGTGCAGAAAGCCGGGACGCCGATCGCGCAGGATGGCGATACGGTCTGGACCGCGCCCTACGACGACACGGTGCTGGTGATGCCGGGTACCCGCAACCTGAAAGCCGGCGGCACCGCGGTGCGGCTCGGGCGCTTCGAGTCTGCGGGCTAAGCCGCCAGGGCGGTCGTGGTTTCGTCAAACCGCAGCTGCAACCATGCGGTCGCGTCGGCCGCCGTCATCGGGCGGGCAAACAGATAGCCCTGGCCTTTGTCGCAATCCAGCGCCGCCAGGATCTGCGCCTGGCCTGGGGTTTCGACGCCTTCGGCCACCACCTGCATATGCAGGCTGCGGGCCACGCGCACCGTGGTGTCGATCAGCACCCGGTGGTGGGCGCTGGTTTCGGCTTGGCAGACGAACGAGCGGTCGATCTTCAGCACATCCACCGGCAGCAGGTGCAAACAGGCAAGCGACGAATAGCCGGTGCCGAAATCGTCCAGCGCCAGCTTCAGCCCCAGCGCCCTCAGCTCCTGCAGCCGGACCTGGATCGACTGGTCCTGAGCGGCCAGGCTTTCGGTGACCTCCAGCTGCAGCCGCTCGGGTGCCAGGCCGTGGCGGTGCAGGGCGTCTTGCACCTGGGCGATGATGCCCGCGTCCTGCAGTTGCGCGCGTGACAGGTTCACCGACAAGGTCCACGGCGCGGCCGGCCCCAGCGTGCGCTGCCAGGCCATGAACTGGCGGCAGCTTTCGTCCAGCACGAATTCGCCCAGGGCGCCGATCAAGCCGGTTTGCTCGGCGATCTCGATGAACTCGATCGGCGGCACCACGCCGCGCTGCGGATGCTTCCAACGCACCAGGGCTTCGACGCCGGTGACTCGCAACGGCCCGTCGATGAAAGAGCGGTCGTTCGGGTCAGCGCTCTCAGGACTCGCAGCGCCCGCTGCGAGTTCGACGATCGGTTGGTAGACCACGAACAACTGCCGCGCGGCCAGCGCCACCCGCAATTCGCGTTCGATCACCCCGCGGTGCCGGGCGCGCTCGGTGATCGCTGAAGCAAACAGGCAATATCGGGCGCCGCCAGCGGCTTTCGCCTCCCGCATCGCAAGGCTCGCATCCTGCAGCACCGCTTCGGCCGAAGGCGCCGCCTGTTCGCGCGTGACGACCCCGATGCTGCCCGCCACATGCACCGACTGGTCGCCGTAGGGGTAGGGCAGGTCCAGGGTTTCGGCCAGACGTTGCGCCACCGTCACCGCGTCGGCTCTGCGCGCCAGTGATGTCAGAACCACCACGAATTCGTCGCCACCCAGACGCGCGGCGATCGAGCCTTCGGACGAGCCGTCTGACGAGCCGTCTGACGAGCCGTTTGACGAGCCAATCGCCACCGTGTCGCGGCGGCGCACGGTGCCGTTGATGCGGGCGGCGATGCGCTGCAACAGCGCATCGCCGGCTTCGGCGCCCAGGCTCAGGTTGACCGCGTTGAAGCGGTCGCAGTTGATGAACAGCACGGCGAATTCGTACTGGGGGTCGCAGCGCGCCAGCTCCAACGCACAAGCGATGTGTTCCAGCGCCACCGTGCGCGTCGGCAGCCGCGTCAAGGCGTCCACGCGCGTGGCGCTGCGCAAACTGTCTGCCAGGCGCTGCTGTTCGTTGTGCACGGAGAGCGTGATGTCGGCGATGCTCATCAGCAGCGATTGCTTGTTCAAGCGTTGCAGGCTGATCTCGATCGTGGTCGTCGTGCCGCCCGCGAGTCTGGGCGAGGCGGGCAGTGACAACCGCAAACCGTCGCAAACCACCGCGTCACTCTCGACGGCTGCCGTCACCAGGCTGCGCAACTGCGGTGCCACGGGTTGCAGCACATCGAAGAGGTTGCTCAGGTCGCCGTGCGGGGCCAGCGGCATCAGGAGCCGCGCCGAGCAGGGGTTGATCATGGTGATTTCGCCGTCGAGCGTGCTCTGCACCAGCCCGATCGGAGCACGGTAGAGGAACTGGATCAGCGCTTCGTAAGCAGCGGCCGTGGAGTGCGGCATGGTGCTCAGACCTCTTCTGCCAGGTGGCGGGGCTGCAACTCGGTTGCGATAGGGGGCGCCGCGAAGCATTCCACGCGGTTGCGCCCCAGCGACTTGGCGGCGTAGAGCGCCTGGTCGGCTCGCTTGAGCAAGCCGCCGACGCCGTCCACTCCGGCGTCCATGTTGGCTGCGCCAATGCTGACCGTGAAGCCGATCTCCTGCCTGCCCTGACCTTCGCCCACCACCACCCGAATCTGCGAAAGCTGCGTGGCCACGCGTTGGGCCAACATGTTTGCGGCAGCGAGCGTGGTACCAGGCAGCAAAACGACGAACTCCTCGCCGCCGATCCGTGCCACCACGTCCATGCCCCGGAAGCCCGCGGCGAGCCCATCGGCCAGCGCGCGCAGCACCGCGTCGCCGGCATCGTGTCCGTGGCGGTCGTTGATGGCTTTGAAGTGGTCGGCGTCGATCATCAACACCGACAGCGGGCGCGGCATGCGGTGCCAGCGTTGCACTTCCAACTCGGCCGCATCGTAGAAAGCGCGCCGGTTGGCAAGCCCCGTCAAATGGTCGCAGCAGATCGACTGGCGCAGGGCTTCGGCGGCTTCCCGCCGATCGGAGATGTCCTGGATGATCAGGCTGTAGCCATGCGATGGGGGGTCGGCTTCGGCACCGTCGATGGCAGGTGCCTCCGGCGGCTGCAGCGGGGCGATCAGGCAACTGCCCCAGAAGCGGCTGCCGTCGGCACGCACGCGCCAGCCTTCGTCCAGGCTCCAGCCAGTTTCGTCGGCTTCGTGCAGCCGGTCCAGCAGCCGCGCGTGCGAGGTGGCTTGCGGCGGGTAGAACAACTGCAGGCTCTGGCCCACCGTTGCTTGCTGATCGAAGCCGGTCACGCGGCCGATGCTCGGATTCCAGTCGTCGATCTGGCCGCATGGGTCCAGCGACACCAGGGCGTAGTCGGTCAGACCGTGGGTGAGGCTTGCCATCCACGCCTGGTTGCGGCGCAATTGGCGTTCGCGCTGCACCGATTGCGTGATGTCGCTCAACACTGCCATCAAGCGGTCGTCGTCCAGCTTCAGCAGGCTCAACGACAACACTTGCGGCTGCTGCTTCGCACCCGGCCGGCCGCTGCGCAAGACATGCAGTGGCAACTGCTGGGCGTCGCAGATGCTGCCGTTCGGCTGCGTGAAGGCGCGCACGCGGTGTGGCAGATCGGGGACCAGACCCTGGAGGGCGGTGAACAAGTTGGCCAGTTGCCCGTCGGGGCACAACGGCATCAGCAGTTGGGCACAAAGCGGGTTGATCATCACGATCTCGCCATCGGCACGGAGCTGCGCCAGTCCGATCGGCGCCAGGTAGACGAACTGGATCAGCGCTTCGTGGTCATCGAGCGCCTGGGGGTTCTTGCCGTTGTCCGTGCCTGTGTCCGGGTGCAGGGGGGCCGCAACGGGTTCCGCGGTCGTCATGCCGGGCGCTGGACCAGCACATGGCGCAACGTAGATCCCGGCTCGGCCAGCAAACGCAGCTTTACCTTGACCGGGCGCATGCGCAGCGTCAGCACATAGTCGATCGTGGCGTCGAGGCGGCTGCCATCGGCCAAGGCGTCTTCGAAGCGCTGCGCCACCAGGTAGTTGTTCATGCACGGCGCCACCACCGTGAACAGCGGATGGCCCAGCACGCGCCCCGGTGACAGCCCCGCGAGTCTGGCTTCGACCGCGTTGTAGCGGCGCACGATGCCTTGGCCATCGAAAGCGATGGCGCCGAATTCGAGCTGGTCGAACTCGGATTCGGGGGTCTCGTTCAGGGCTGAGCCAAGCAAGGGGTCGTCGAAGCGGACGGTGTCCAGCGTGTGCATGGGTGGGTGGGCCGAAGTTGTGGAATTGCCCACTGCTTCGGCATCCTGGCCCGAAGTCTTGAGTGACCGCTATCTGGGTCGGGTTGGTTGGCCCCCATTGCTCGGACGCGCGAACTGGCCTGCCTAGACTTGGACACTAGTTTGGTGTACACTGAAACAGTGCGATCGATGGAGAGGATATTGAAGAATGTCACCTTGAGTGCCGACGGCGGGCTGATAGCAGCTGCCCGCGTGCGCGCCCACGCCGAAAAAACCACCTTGAACGAGCAGTTCAGGCGCTGGCTGGCCAGTTATGCCGATGCGCGGGGGCGAGAACAGCGTTACGACGACGCGATGGCCGTGTTGCGGGGCAAACTGGAAACCGGCCGCCGCCTGACGCGTGACGAGATGAATGAACGCTGAGTCGTTCATCGACAGCAATGTCCTGATCTGCGCGCTGGACACCACCGACCCGCGCAAGCACCGCATCGCAGACGGGATCGTGCGCCGCGCTCTGGCCAGTCAGGACGCCTGCACCAGCTTTCAGGTCACGCAGGAATGCCTGAACGTGGCCTTGCGCAAGGCTGCCGTGCCGCTGAGCGCCGAGCAGGCCAGGTTGTGGTTGGATGTGGTGCTGCTGCCGCTGATGCAGGTGGTGCCAACGGCTGCGCTGTACCACCGGGCCCTGGATGTGCAGCAACGCTGGCGCTTCGGCTTCTACGACTCGCTGATCGTGGCAGCGGCGCTGGCAGCAGGCTGCAAGCGGCTCTTGACCGAAGACCTGCAGCACGGACAGCAGATTGATTCACTGACGGTGCAGGACCCGTTCGCCTGAAGACGCTTTGGGTCTTGCCTGGGCAGGCGACGACCGTGGCGCCCTCAGAGCGCCCCCAAACCCATCCACAGCGCCATGCCGATCATCATCAGGTTCTCAGTCAGCGAGACGAAGCCCAGCGGCACGTTGCTGCCGCCGCCGACGCAGGCGCACTTCAATTCGCGCTTGTCGATGTAGACCGCCTTGACGACCGACACCGCACCGATCGTTCCGATCACGAGCGCCACCGGCACCGACAGCCAGTCGGCCACGCCAGCCAACATCAGCACCCCGGCCAGCAATTCGCCCCAGGGGTAGACATAGGCATAGGGTACATAGCGCCGCGCCAGCAGGTCGTAGCCCAAAAACATGGTGGAGAACTTCTCCACGTCCTGCAGCTTCAACATCGCCAGCAAACACATGCTGATGGCGATGAACCACGACAGCACCTGCACGCTGGCCACGGTGCCGAGCACCACCCAGGCCAGCGCCAGCGCCAGCAAGGCGGCCACACCGAACACCGCCAGCACCGGCTGGTAGGTGATGGCTTCGGGGTCTTTGACCGTCAGGCCGAAGTGGCGCCGCAGGTCGTCGTAGCCACCGATGCGTTGGCCGTCGATGAAGGTCTGAGGGGTGGTTTCGACGTTGTGCTCGAGCTTGAACTTGTCCTGTGCGCTGCGCGATGTCAGCAGACGGTCGTCGATCTCGAAACCCTTGCGCCGCAACAGGTCGCGCGACTTCAGGCCGAACGGGCACAGGTGCTCGGGCGTGGCCATGCGGTGCAGCGTGGCCCTGCGTCGGGCTTCCATCGACCCGTCGGCGAGGGTGGTGTGGGCGGCGGCTTCGGGCATCTCGTTCTCCAGAAAATCAAAGGTTCCCGAGGTTCTTTCTCGGCTTGTCTACAGCGCGTGCTGCGCTTGGCGTTGCAGCCAGGCAGTGTCTACCTTGACACGATGGAAAGGTCAATGGGCCGACACGGGAACACGCGAATCGACGCATTGGGCTAGAGTGCCTCACATGCAAAAGGCACTCACGCGCTTCTGGATTTGCCTACTGGCACTGGCTTTTCCGGTGCAGGTGCTGGCCGCTGTGAGCATGCTTCACTGCGGCAGCCACCAGCGCATGGTCGACAACCAAGCCGTTGCGGTGATGCACCACGGCGGGCCACAAGCCACGTTGCGCAGCTCAAATCACCACAGCGTGCACGACCAAGAAGCGGCGGCCGGCCATCACGGAGCCGTCGGGCTTGATGGATCGGATGGGGCCTCGGTCGCAGCCAGTGGCTGCAGTGTTTGTGCTGCCTGCTCGGCCTTCGCATTGCCGTTGCCTGAGGTGCCGAGCCTGGTCCCGCCCGATGTCATCGCCACCGTGTTCCACCTTCGCGCCCCAGCCGTGACGGCGATGGCCGCCGAAGGTCCGGACCGACCGCCCCGAGCCGTGCGCAGCTGATCGGCCGGCTGTCTGGGCGCTGCTGCGCCCGGTGCTGTCTACGATCGACCCCGGTGCCTGCTTTGCCGCAGCGCCGGCCCCTGCTCACGACCCGAGGTTCACATGACGCAACACCGCTTGCATCGGCTTTGGCCGATTGCCTTGATCGCATTGGCCTGCACGGCCGAGGCGCAGTCCCCTTCTGTTTCGCAATCCCGATCCCAGCCGAGCATGTCGTCGGTCGCAGCTGCCAAGCTCGGCATGGCCGCATCGCCCAACTCGCCGCTGGACCCCGAAGCCGCGACCCCGACCTGGGTGTATCGCTCTCCGTTCGATGGTGCCCGCGGTGTCGGCCCGGCTGCCGAACCCACCGGTGGCCCGCTGAGCTGGGCCGAAGCCAACCGCCAGGTGGGCAACATCGGCGGCTGGCGTGCCTACGCCCGCGAAGCGCAGGCGCCCGAGCCTGCAGCCTCGGCACCCAGCGCATCCGAACGAAAGGAGGCGATGCCGATGGCGGCTCCGATGACGCCGGTGACGCCGATAACGCCCGCCATGCAGGGCCATCAGCACGGCGGGAGCAAGCCATGACGGCCCGAGGTTTGCGTCTGGCCTCGCTGCTGCTGGGCACCGCGGTGTTGGCCGGTTGTGCGACTTTCAGCGACGACGGCGGCTTCGGCGCAGTCGAGCAAGCCACCGCCAAGCGCCTGGACAAGCAGGTGCGCTGGATGCGCAGCGACGACGACCGCAAGGCGGGTGCCGAGCGCGTGCAGCAACTGCTGGCCGAGCCCCTGACAGCCGACAGCGCGGTGCAGGTGGCGCTCTTGAACAACCGCGGCCTGCAAGCCGAATTCGCCGAACTCGGCATCACCGAAGCCGAGGTGGTGCAGGCCGGCCGCCTGCCCAACCCCGGCTTCAGCTATGCGCGGCTGACACGCGGAAGCGAGATCGAGCGCGAGCGAACCATCGGCTTCGACCTCGCCCGCCTGGTGGCGCTGCCGTGGATCAACAGGATGGAAGCGCGGCGCTTTCAGCTCAAGCAAGGCGAGGTTTCTCTCGCCGTGCTGGGCCTGGCCAGCGACACGCGCAAGGCGTGGCTGCGCGCGGTCGCGGCCGATGAGACCGTGCGCTACATGCAGCAGGTGCAGCGCACCGCGGCAGCCAGTTCCGAGCTGGCGCGGCGCATGGCGGCGGTGGGCAACTTCAGCAAGCTGCAGCGGGCGCGCGAACAGGCTTTCGACGCCGAAGCGCAGCTGATGCTGGCCCGCGCCTTGCAGAACCAGGTGGCCACACGCGAACGGTTGACGCGGCTGCTGGGGCTGTGGGGCCAGCAAGCCGACTTCAAGCTGCCCGAGCGCCTGCCCGACCTGCCGCAAACCATCGCGGAGCGCCCCGACATCGAACGCACGGCGATGGCGCAACGCCTGGACATTCAGGGTGCGCGGCTGACTGCCGAGCAAACCGCGCGCAACCTGGGGTTGACGAAGGTCACCCGCTTCATCGACGTGCTGGAAGTCAGCTACCAGAGCAACCTGTCGAACGAAGCGCCGACCCAGCGCGGCTGGGAGATCGGTGTCGAGCTGCCGTTGTTCGACTGGGGAGGCGCCAAGGTGGCGCGCGCCGAAGCGGTCTATGTGCAGGCGGTGGAGCAGGCAGCGCAAACCGCGATCGATGCCCGATCCGAAGTGCGCGAAGCGTATGCGGCGTGGCGCATCGGCTGGGACATCGCCCGCCACCACCGCGAGCAACTGGTGCCGCTGCGCAACCTGATCGCCGAAGAAAACGTGCTTCGCTACAACGGCATGCTGATCGGTGTCTTCGAGCTGCTGGCCGATGCCCGGCTGCAGATCCTGGCGGTCAACAGCGCCATCGACGCGCTGCGCGACTTCTGGATCGCCGATGCCGATCTGGAGATGTCGCTGATCGGCAAACCGAGCATGGCTGCCGCTGCCGGCGCTGCGGGTGCGATGGCACCTGGTGCTGGCAACCCGGGCGGCGCCGAACACTGATCAACACCAAGGACAACCCCACCATGACCAACGATCGACAAGACGCTGCGCGCCCTGCCGGGCTGTCGCGCCGCCACTTTCTGGGCGCATCGGCCGGCACCGCCGGCGCCATCACCGCCGCAGTGGCCGCAGGCACGGTCAGCAAGGTCGCAATGGCCGCTCTGCCCGAACCGATGTTGCAGGACCAGACTCGCACCATGCCGCCGCTGGTGCCGCCCAACGGCCGGCCTTACAACGCGGTCGCCACGCTGAACGGCTGGACCCTGCCCTGGCGCATGAATGCCGGCGTCAAGGAATTCCACTTGGTGGCGGAACCCGTGGTGCGCGAGATGTCGCCCGGCTTCAAGGCCCACCTGTGGGGCTACAACGGGCAAAGCCCGGGGCCGACCATCGAGGTGGTCGAAGGCGACCGCGTGCGCATCTTCGTCACCAACAAGCTGCCCGAGCACACCAGCGTGCACTGGCATGGACAGCGGCTGCCCAACGGCATGGACGGCGTGACGGGGCTGAACCAGCCGGGGATCGACCCTGGCAAGACCTTCGTCTACGAATTCGTGGCGCGCCGGCCCGGCACCTTCATGTACCACCCGCATGCCGACGAGATGGTGCAGATGGCGATGGGGATGATGGGCTTCTGGATCACCCACCCGAAGCTGGACAAGCGCGGCCGCCACCCGCTGATCGAGAACGTCGACCGCGACATCGTCTTCCTGCTGAATGCCTACGACGTCGAGCCCGGCTCGGCCACGCCGAAGATCATGACCATGGTCGACTTCAATTTGTGGAGCTGGAACAGCCGCATCTTTCCGGGCATCGACCCGCTGGTGGTGGGACACAACGAACGCGTGCGCATCCGGATCGGCAACCTGACGATGACCAACCACCCGATCCACCTCCACGGCCATGAATTCACCGTCACCGGCACCGATGGCGGGCCGACCCTGCCCGGGTCGCGCTGGCCCGAGGTGACCACCGATATCGCTGTCGGCCAGATGCGGCAGATCGAGTTCCTGGCCGACGAGGAAGGCGACTGGGCCTTTCATTGCCACAAAAGCCACCACACCATGAATGCGATGGGCCACGATGTGCCGACCATGATCGGCGTCGACCACCGCAAGGTGGTGCGCGAG